>NZ_JBGKEB010000075.1:0-510 GCF_041399425.1 Enterobacter sp. KBR-315C3_2022 | reverse complement strand
GCTACCGCCCCTCGCTGTTTACTTACCAAAGCGCATCAGGTCAGGCAGGCAGATTGTGTGTTCTTTGCTGAGCGTCCGCGGGGCAGGCGCTCAGCAAAAACGGCGGACAGGAAAATCCCGCCCGCACGAAGGATGACGGGTAATTACGCAGTTGTGCGTTCGTTCCAGGAATCGGAATGAATAATGTTGCCGTCCTTGTAGGTCCAGGTGATCTTCTCGTAGCGCAGCTCAATCTGTTCCAGATGGTTGTGCTTCTCGAAGGACGGATCCTTGACGTCGTGCATCAGCGGGTTCACCTTTACCACCTTCACGTTTTCCAGCCTGGTGTTGAAGTACTCCACTTCCTGGCCCGCGTCGTTGATTTTGTACCACTTGAACTCGGCAGACTTCAGGGTCTGGCCGGTGGTGACCGCCTTGTACAGGTACGGGCTGGAGGAGTCGATTTCCTTGGTGAACAGGAACGGCGTGTGGATGCGCGTGCCGGTCAGCTTGCCGGTGTTGTTGTCGGTC
>NZ_JBGKEB010000074.1:0-524 GCF_041399425.1 Enterobacter sp. KBR-315C3_2022 | reverse complement strand
CAGTGCAACGCCGATAAAACGGCGCTGGGCGAGTCTGCCGTGCGCTACATGGGCGAACTCAGAACCGCCGTGACGCGCATCATCAAAGCCACGCCAGCCATTCAGCAGAAGATCGACGACATTGCCGACATGCTGCACCTGATGGCGCACTTTTCCGGCATCACGTTCGACCAATAACCACCACGGCCAAACATAAGCGCCACCAACCAGAAGGAGACATAACCATGCATTTACATCTGACCGAATCCAGCGCAGAAGCGGGCATTCATGCGACCAGCGAGGCCGAGCGCGAGTACTGGCTGGGCCGCGAAAGGTCATACGTTACCGCGCCCGTTGAAATCGACGTGACCGCGTTTCACGAGGCGGCGGGGCAAATGTACCCAATGAACTGGCAGTGCAACACGGCGCAGGATACGGAAACCTTCATGCTTCAGGAGATGATTTGCGGGAACGTCACGGAAATCTATGTGCGCTGCGGTCTGCGCTATTTCCGTATGCAGGACTACAGCAACACGAACCACGCC
>NZ_JBGKEB010000073.1:0-543 GCF_041399425.1 Enterobacter sp. KBR-315C3_2022 | reverse complement strand
AGATCTGACCGGTCACATAGGTAACACTTTTTGACTTAATCGGCCCGGATTATACGATGATTTCGTCTGTCGTACCGGGCCAGTATCAGTTCACCAAAGCCAATTTCATCCTGCCCTTCTTTCACCTGCTTCATCCATATCCATTCTCCCCGTAGCGCTTCCGATAAAAATATTCGAGTACCGTTAAAGCAGAGGTCTCCTTTTAATGACACGCGCAGCATTCTGGCATCATCCGGCACTGGCATCTCTTTCTGGGGGCCGGTAAAGATCCGGTCTGATGGGTACCAGACTGAACGGGGGGTCTTACCATCAAGCGACTGATGTGGACGAATCTCATTGAACTCCCGACGCCAGACGTCAAACCACACCTGTTGTTCCTCAAGAGAAATGAATTTTGGATGCTGTTTTAACGCCTCCTTCATAGTCCGGTGCATCCGTTCATGCCGTCCGTTCTCCGTGGGTTTACCCGCACGGATACGCTCGGGTTGGATCCCACACTTTATCAGCCAGATTGACATCTGACTTAGCCTCCACAGACCGGCA
>NZ_JBGKEB010000072.1:0-573 GCF_041399425.1 Enterobacter sp. KBR-315C3_2022 | reverse complement strand
GCATCGATGGCACTGAGCCAGCTGTCCCTGCCGCCCCGCAGCTCCTGCGCGGTCAGCACCGGCGCGAACAGGCGTATCTCCCTGAGCGTGATGCGCGTGCTGCCCGTGAGCAGCCGGAAAAAAGCGCTGGCATACGGATACATCGTGGACACCGCGCCGCGTGACCGCCTGCGTTCAACCTCAGCGATGGCCTCCATCGCGGCGCGTCGCTCAGGGCTGAAGGGAACCAGAGAGAGGTGTAGAGGGATCATGCCGCGCCCTCCGATGCCAGGATGCTGATGATGCTGGCCTGAGAGTAGCCGTCCGCATCGAGACGCGCCGTCAGGCTGAGGGTGTGGCCGACAAGCTCCGGCTGGTAGCCCTTCAGGGTGCGCACTACGGAGAACGGGCGACCGCTGGCAGGTACGAACACCATCATCCATACGGGACTGATGGCACCGGGACTGCATACCGCTACCTGGTAGTTGCCGTGCGGGGGCGTAAAGCGCACCTGCACGGGGAAGAAGCCACCGAACTCGCTGCGGTACTCGCCGTTCATGTCCCAGCTATCAGGGCAGGACAGGTCACGCATGA
>NZ_JBGKEB010000071.1:0-588 GCF_041399425.1 Enterobacter sp. KBR-315C3_2022 | reverse complement strand
CGGTTTTCCGGCTAACCTGGTGTTTGCTGCTGCTCGATGTATTGTCGGATGATCGAAATCGGCGCCCCCCCGCAACTGCTTGCAAAATAACTTGGTGTCCACAGAGCGCCTTTGTAGTAATAGCGTCGAGCTATATCTGGCCGGTCGCGGCGTAACAGCCTGCTGGATACGCCTTTAAGACTGTTGACCAGATTTGATACTGCCAGTTTTGGCGGGTAATTGATCAGCAAGTGCACGTGGTCGCATTCGCCGTCCATCTCAACCAGCTCAACATCAAAATCAGCGCAGACGCTGGCAAAGTAGCTGCGGAGCTTTTCGATGGCATCCAGATCAAAAATTTTTCGTCGATATCTGGCGACGAATACCAGGTGAACATGCATCAGGAAAACGCAGTGTCTTCCTCGGCGAATATCGGTTTCTTTTGTCATAGACCAAAGTATAATAGTACGCATGAAACGACTTCAAGCCTTCAAATTCCAGTTAAGACCAAATGGTCAGCAGGCGCGCGATATGCGGCGCTTCGCCGGGGCTTGTCGCTTCGTTTTTAACCGCGCACTGGATCTTCAAAATAAGAACCATGAGTCGGGG
>NZ_JBGKEB010000070.1:0-610 GCF_041399425.1 Enterobacter sp. KBR-315C3_2022 | reverse complement strand
TTATCCGTTTCAGTTTGCCATGATCGCATTCAATCACGTTGTTCCGGTACTTAATCTGTCGGTGTTCAACGTCAGACGGGCACCGGCCTTCGCGTTTGAGCAGAGCAAGCGCGCGACCATAGGCGGGCGCTTTATCCGTGTTGATGAATCGCGGGATCTGCCACTTCTTCACGTTGTTGAGGATTTTACCCAGAAACCGGTATGCAGCTTTGCTGTTACGACGGGAGGAGAGATAAAAATCGACAGTGCGGCCCCGGCTGTCGACGGCCCGGTACAGATACGCCCAGCGGCCATTGACCTTCACGTAGGTTTCATCCATGTGCCACGGGCAAAGATCGGAAGGGTTACGCCAGTACCAGCGCAGCCGTTTTTCCATTTCAGGCGCATAACGCTGAACCCAGCGGTAAATCGTGGAGTGATCGACATTCACTCCGCGTTCAGCCAGCATCTCCTGCAGCTCACGGTAACTGATGCCGTATTTGCAGTACCAGCGTACGGCCCACAGAATGATGTCACGCTGAAAATGCCGGCCTTTGAATGGGTTCATGTGCAGCTCCATCAGCAAAAGGGGATGATAAGTTTATCACCACCGACTATTTGCAACAGTGCC
>NZ_JBGKEB010000069.1:0-618 GCF_041399425.1 Enterobacter sp. KBR-315C3_2022 | reverse complement strand
AGAACTTTAGCAACAACGCCCGCGCCAACGGTACGGCCGCCTTCACGGATTGCGAAACGCAGACCGTCGTCCATCGCGATTGGGTGGATCAGCGTCACAACCATCTTGATGTTGTCGCCTGGCATTACCATCTCTACGCCTTCTGGCAGTTCGATGGTACCGGTCACGTCAGTTGTACGGAAGTAGAACTGTGGACGGTAGCCTTTGAAGAACGGAGTATGACGGCCGCCTTCGTCTTTGGACAGAATGTACACTTCAGATTCGAACTTGGTGTGTGGCTTGATTGAGCCTGGCTTCGCCAGAACCTGACCACGTTCGATTTCTTCACGCTTGATACCACGCAGCAGAACACCAACGTTCTCACCAGCACGGCCTTCGTCCAGCAGTTTGCGGAACATTTCAACGCCAGTACAGGTAGACTTCGCAGTCTCTTTGATACCAACGATTTCAACTTCTTCGCCAACTTTGATGATACCGCGCTCTACACGACCGGTAACAACGGTACCACGACCGGAGATGGAGAATACGTCTTCGATTGGCAGCAGGAATGGCTTGTCAATCGCACGCTCTGGTTCTGGGATGTAAGAATCCAGGTAGCCAGCCAGTTCGATGATTTTC
>NZ_JBGKEB010000068.1:0-679 GCF_041399425.1 Enterobacter sp. KBR-315C3_2022 | reverse complement strand
TCAACGCAATTACCCAGGACGAATCGGGACATGATGTTTCTCCTTTGCTGAATGCGGCACCCTTTGCGCCGTGCCGATACGACAGCCGGGCGATAAGCGGAGAATGCAGGGGCGGGACCGCAGGCCGCAGCGCAGTGAAACAGCAAACGCTGGCTGGACGGTTTGACGGCGAAAATTGAGCCGGAGAACGACGGGAAGACGGCGTGTTAAGCCTTTTAAATTAACTGCGACCGGGCGAGGATACCGGCGTAGCGGAACCTTGCATACGAAGCGGCCCGGCTACAGTAGCGGCACGGCGCACATAGAGAACGGCAACAACAGTTAGCTCACAAGGTTATGCACCGTTTCTGTGGATAACCCTGCACCTCTTTTTTCCGGCAGAACAACCACATGGCAGGAACAGGTAAAATTCTCCTTGCAGGACAGGAAATTTCTTAAATTATACTGTATATAAAAACAGTTATTTTAAGAGGTATCCCATGATTGTTTTCGTTTCTCCAGCTTCTGAACCGGCACTGTCCACAGCCCCATTGTTCACCGAACGCTGCCCTGCCGGATTCCCCTCGCCGGCTGCCGACTATACGGAAGATGAACTCGATCTGAATGCCTACTGCATCAGCCGCCCCAGCGCGACCTACTTTGTCCGGGCCATTGGTGATTCAATGAAGGATATGGGCCT
>NZ_JBGKEB010000067.1:0-853 GCF_041399425.1 Enterobacter sp. KBR-315C3_2022 | reverse complement strand
TGACTGGGGTGAAGTCGTAACAAGGTAACCGTAGGGGAACCTGCGGTTGGATCACCTCCTTACCTTAAAGAACCTGCCTTTGTAGTGTCCACACAGATTGTCTGATGAAAAAACAGCAGTAAAAATCTCTGCAGGCTTGTAGCTCAGGTGGTTAGAGCGCACCCCTGATAAGGGTGAGGTCGGTGGTTCAAGTCCACTCAGGCCTACCAAACTCCTTTCAAAGGATGAGCGGTACAGAGATTGCAAACGATGGGGCTATAGCTCAGCTGGGAGAGCGCCTGCTTTGCACGCAGGAGGTCTGCGGTTCGATCCCGCATAGCTCCACCATCTTTACTGCACAAACAAGAAAACTTCAGAGTGAACCTGAAAAGGTGCACTGCGAAGTTTTGCTCTTTAAAAATCTGGATCAAGCTGAAAATTGAAACGACGCACCTTTAATGGTGTGTTCGAGTCTCTCAAATTTTCGCAAAGCGATGATGAATCGAAAGAAACATCTTCGGGTTGTGAGGTTAAGCGACTAAGCGTACACGGTGGATGCCCTGGCAGTCAGAGGCGATGAAGGACGTGCTAATCTGCGAAAAGCGCCGGCGAGGTGATATGAACCCTTGACCCGGCGATGTCCGAATGGGGAAACCCAGTGCAATTCGTTGCACTATCGTTTGATGAATACATAGTCAAACGAGGCGAACCGGGGGAACTGAAACATCTAAGTACCCCGAGGAAAAGAAATCAACCGAGATTCCCCCAGTAGCGGCGAGCGAACGGGGAGCAGCCCAGAGTCTGAATCAGCGCGTGTGTTAGTGGAACGGTCTGGAAAGTCCGACGGTACAGGGTGATAGTCCCGTACACGAAA
>NZ_JBGKEB010000066.1:0-1029 GCF_041399425.1 Enterobacter sp. KBR-315C3_2022 | reverse complement strand
ATATTATAACATGTGGTAAAGGAACCGGATGGTCTTTAAAGTTAAGTCTTAGTGGCGGTGTGGCGGGATTTGATGAACAGGCATTACAAACAGATAAGACAGATCTTGGTATACGTATTTATCAGAATGATAAACCATTTCGCCCCGGAAGTTCATTAAATATTGATATTAACAGTCCGCCTCGTTTGGAAGCAGTTCCGGTCAAAAAGGATGGAGCTGTTCTAACCAAAGGGGCGTTCGAGTCTTGGGCTACGTTACGTGCTGACTATGAATAAGGGCAAGCGATGAACTGGGTTAAATCGCAGCAGCATAGCTGCTGCCGTGTTCTGCAAACTTTATTTTGGACAATACTGCCGATGTTGGGTTTGACTACATTTTCGCTAAGAGCACAAGATAATAATGTGCATTTGCACGGTGCTATTGTGGCAGAACCTTGTATCATCGCTCCAGGAGATGATGAGATATATCTGGATTTCAATAATGTCGTCGGCAAATACTTGTATCTAAATACTCGCACACCTGGCCAAAAATTTGAAATTCGCCTTGTTGAGTGTGATATCAACTTAGGGAAAAGTGTGAAGATAACTTTCACTGGAAAGGAGAATGTAACCTTGCCGGGGTTGCTTGATATTGATGCCAGCAGTGAGGCGAGTGGTATTGCTATTGGATTAGAGACGTTGGATGCCAAGCCTTTAGCACTAAATAAGGCAAGTGACGTTTTTTTGTTGAAGAAAGGGGACACTCCCATCGAGCTAAAGGCCTATATAAAAGGAGAGCCAAAAGCGATAGTAAATAGAACCATCGGCTACGGTAACTTCAGTGCGGTTGCAACATTTAGTCTTGAGTATGAGTGACTATTAATCAGATATGTTAAAGGGAGTATTTCGCTAGCTGAGTCTAATTATTTCCCTTATAATAGCAATAAATAGATGTAGCTGAAAAATAATTTATTGTAAAAGCTCGGCGTGTAGGAAACTGCCGAACGTTGAAAATAATTAATGGCGTGTGTCGATTAAACCTGATGTTATG
>NZ_JBGKEB010000065.1:0-1086 GCF_041399425.1 Enterobacter sp. KBR-315C3_2022 | reverse complement strand
GCTGAACGGATATTTAGGCGGAACATAAAGCACCGAACGATCGTATCTTCGGTGCTTTCTTTTTTCCGGCAAAATGAAGGATTTTACATTTTCCCTCATTCCTTTCAGATGCTTAGGGATATTCCCTGCTGCACCCTTACCGCTGACTCGTACCTGAGACACCAGGATATTTAACGCTGCGACGAAGCTTATTCGTGTCGGGGCCACGCCCGCTTCGGCGGCAATGTCTGTCATCTCTTTTCTCAGCAGATTATACGATACCAGTATCCCCCATAACTCCTGCTTCACCCCTTCCGGGAAGCGACTTCTCAGCGTGACCTCACCCTTTAATTGCCGCCGCTTCAGTTCGCCGTAGCCCAGTTCAATTTCCCAGCGCGTCCAGTAAATCCGTAATAAATCCTCCAGTGGATAAGCAACAGGATCGGTCATTGAAGTCAGGAATCCGGTGATTTTTCCCTTACCACTGCCACTCATATAGCTCACCATTCTTGCCTGCCAGACTGCCGGGAGATGTGGGGCTGCTTTACGTGTCTGTGGAGAGACCGGCATCTCGATCAACATGTCATAATCACTGTAACGCTCGATAACCCGATAGCGGAGCTTACTTTTAACCGGAGTCAGCCAGTGTGTCTCAGCGCCAGCCTGCTGCCATTCCAGTAAAAAAGACGCGCTGAAGTAACAACGATCGAACAGCGTCAGGGAGTGGTCCGGCGCGGAAGAGACCAGTCGGTGTGCCAGCGTCAGTTCACCTTCCGCAACGCCACCAAAAGCGGCATCGAGCAACATATGAGAATGGGTAGCCATCAGCCCTACCATACGAACCTGCGGGAAAGTCCCATGGACAGGGTCGATAAAGCCAAAGGCAGCGGCGTTGTCCGGTGAATCTGGTGTACGGAACAGAGTGCCGTCAACACTCAGAACATGAAGTCCGTGAAAAGTATCGGTTCCCAGAATGGCGGACAGCCAGCCTTCATTACAGGCATGGAACAAATAACGAAGCGGGGCCTCGCCCAGGCGCTGGCGTGCTGCGGTGAGTACGCTGGGAGCGAGACTCTGGTAGCCTTCATCAGGCTGAAGAACGATATC
>NZ_JBGKEB010000064.1:0-1267 GCF_041399425.1 Enterobacter sp. KBR-315C3_2022 | reverse complement strand
TGTCGGTTTGGGGTACGATTTCGTGTTACCTGATGCTTAGAGGCTTTTCCTGGAAGCAGGGCATTTATCACTTCAGCACCGTAGTGCCTCGTCATCACACCTCAGCGTTAAAAGGTACCGGATTTACCTGGAACCTCCGCCTACATGCTTAAACCGGGACAACCGTCGCCCGGCTGACATAGCCTTCTCCGTCCCCCCTTCGCAGTAACACCAAGTACAGGAATATTAACCTGTTTCCCATCGACTACGCCTTTCGGCCTCGCCTTAGGGGTCGACTCACCCTGCCCCGATTAACGTTGGACAGGAACCCTTGGTCTTCCGGCGAGCGGGCTTTTCACCCGCTTTATCGTTACTTATGTCAGCATTCGCACTTCTGATACCTCCAGCAGCCCTCACAGGCCACCTTCAACGGCTTACAGAACGCTCCCCTACCCAACAACGCATAAGCGTCGCTGCCGCAGCTTCGGTGCATGGTTTAGCCCCGTTACATCTTCCGCGCAGGCCGACTCGACCAGTGAGCTATTACGCTTTCTTTAAATGATGGCTGCTTCTAAGCCAACATCCTGGCTGTCTGTGCCTTCCCACATCGTTTCCCACTTAACCATGACTTTGGGACCTTAGCTGGCGGTCTGGGTTGTTTCCCTCTTCACGACGGACGTTAGCACCCGCCGTGTGTCTCCCGTGATAACATTCTTCGGTATTCGTAGTTTGCATCGGGTTGGTAAGCCGGGATGGCCCCCTAGCCGAAACAGTGCTCTACCCCCGAAGATGAGTTCACGAGGCGCTACCTAAATAGCTTTCGGGGAGAACCAGCTATCTCCCGGTTTGATTGGCCTTTCACCCCCAGCCACAGGTCATCCGCTAATTTTTCAACATTAGTCGGTTCGGTCCTCCAGTTAGTGTTACCCAACCTTCAACCTGCCCATGGCTAGATCACCGGGTTTCGGGTCTATACCCTGCAACTTAACGCCCAGTTAAGACTCGGTTTCCCTTCGGCTCCCCTATACGGTTAACCTTGCTACAGAATATAAGTCGCTGACCCATTATACAAAAGGTACGCAGTCACCTAACAAGTAGGCTCCCACTGCTTGTACGTACACGGTTTCAGGTTCTTTTTCACTCCCCTCGCCGGGGTTCTTTTCGCCTTTCCCTCACGGTACTGGTTCACTATCGGTCAGTCAGGAGTATTTAGCCTTGGAGGATGGTCCCCCCATATTCAGACAGGATACCACGTGTCCCGCCCTACTCTTCGAGTTCACAGCATGTG
>NZ_JBGKEB010000063.1:0-1274 GCF_041399425.1 Enterobacter sp. KBR-315C3_2022 | reverse complement strand
GCCGAACGGGGTAGATAAGTTAAGACTAATCTAAACCGTAAGCACACTTTGAAACACGTTGTTACATTTATAATTGTATTAATAAAGGATCAAGGATGAAAAAGGTAATTCTCGCTACAGCTATCGCACTGTGCACCACCTCTGCTTTTGCTGGTGAAACCGCTGTTCTGAAAATCAAGGGTACCCTGACTAACGCTGCTTGCTCTGCAGACATGTCCAATGGCGGCGTGATCGACTACGGTCGCATCGCTCTTGGCAGTCTGAAGTCTGATGCCAACAACGTGCTGGGTACAAAACAGCTGCCAATCACCATTACCTGTACTGCGCCAACTAAAGTTGCTTTCTCCATTCTGGACGATCGCGCCGACAGCAACGCACAGCTTCCGGTTGATGTTGATGCCAACAAAAATATGACCCAAAAGGTTTACACCTACGGCGTGGGCCTGACTGCTGGCAACGTTAAAATCGGTAACTACGGCCTGTGGCTCTCTAATGCAACCGCAGACGGCGTTGCAGTGAACTCGATCGGTCAGAACAGCGACTGGGCTGCCGATAACTGGTCTATTGGTTACATTCCTCGCAGCGATGCGTTCTCCCGCAATGCTTTCGCCACGAAAGGGTCTTCCGATCCACTGGCTGTGACTACCGCTACCTTTAACGTTAACACCAACCTGGTTATTCGTGACACTACCGCGCTGGCTATCACTGATGATACCCAGCTGGACGGTCAGGTAACCATGACTCTGGTTTACCTGTAATAGCGATATCTGCTTAGCATTATCTGTTCATAACGGGCCAGCGATGGCCCGTTATTTTTATGCCTGTCGAAATGTCCTGCACGCTCGCTGCCTCCCCTCTTCGCGCCGTCATCCCATCCAGCTCAGGTTTGTTTTATTTTTTTGAAATTACTGCGCTTAACGAGAGAGCTGTGAGGCGCAAAAGTCGCCGTTTAAATCGCTGAATCCCCTATTCCAACTGGCTGATAAGCACAATTCAAACGCGTTAATAAATACCGCCCAGCAATTCGAGTTTTTTTGCGCAGCGTGTTTTTGATACATAATATTTTTCAAAAATAGGTTAGATCTTATCTTGCCAAAAAACAATTCCCAGCCTGTCTGCTGCCAGCAAATTCGGTAACAAAAAGAAAATCAATAAGTTATAATAAATTGATAATTAAAGCCTTATTATGATAAGAATCAATCCAGTGGCAACTTCGAATAAAGTTTAAATTTTACTAAACCGGAGATTAATTTTTAATAACTTTTTATATATAC
>NZ_JBGKEB010000061.1:0-1418 GCF_041399425.1 Enterobacter sp. KBR-315C3_2022 | reverse complement strand
AAACAGCTTCGGCGTTGTAAGGTTAAGCCTCACGGTTCATTAGTATCGGTTAGCTCAACGCATCGCTGCGCTTACACACCCGACCTATCAACGTCGTAGTCTTCAACGTTCCTTCAGGACCCTTAAAGGGTCAGGGAGAACTCATCTCGGGGCAAGTTTCGTGCTTAGATGCTTTCAGCACTTATCTCTTCCGCATTTAGCTACCGGGCAGTGCCATTGGCATGACAACCCGAACACCAGTGATGCGTCCACTCCGGTCCTCTCGTACTAGGAGCAGCCCCCCTCAATTCTCCAGCGCCCACGGCAGATAGGGACCGAACTGTCTCACGACGTTCTAAACCCAGCTCGCGTACCACTTTAAATGGCGAACAGCCATACCCTTGGGACCTACTTCAGCCCCAGGATGTGATGAGCCGACATCGAGGTGCCAAACACCGCCGTCGATATGAACTCTTGGGCGGTATCAGCCTGTTATCCCCGGAGTACCTTTTATCCGTTGAGCGATGGCCCTTCCATTCAGAACCACCGGATCACTATGACCTGCTTTCGCACCTGCTCGAGCCGTCACTCTCGCAGTCAAGCTAGCTTATGCCATTGCACTAACCTCCTGATGTCCGACCAGGATTAGCTAACCTTCGTGCTCCTCCGTTACTCTTTGGGAGGAGACCGCCCCAGTCAAACTACCCACCAGACACTGTCCGCAACCCGGATTACGGGTCTACGTTAGAACACCAGCCATTAAAGGGTGGTATTTCAAGGGCGGCTCCACGCAGACTGGCGTCCACGCTTCAAAGCCTCCCACCTATCCTACACATCAAGGACCAGTGTTCAGTGTCAAGCTATAGTAAAGGTTCACGGGGTCTTTCCGTCTTGCCGCGGGTACACTGCATCTTCACAGCGAGTTCAATTTCACTGAGTCTCGGGTGGAGACAGCCTGGCCATCATTACGCCATTCGTGCAGGTCGGAACTTACCCGACAAGGAATTTCGCTACCTTAGGACCGTTATAGTTACGGCCGCCGTTTACCGGGGCTTCGATCAAGAGCTTCGCGTTGCCGCTAACCCCATCAATTAACCTTCCGGCACCGGGCAGGCGTCACACCGTATACGTCCACTTTCGTGTTTGCACAGTGCTGTGTTTTTAATAAACAGTTGCAGCCAGCTGGTATCTTCGACTGATTTCAGCTCCGCCCGCAGGGGCTTCACCTACATATCAGCGTGCCTTCTCCCGAAGTTACGGCACCATTTTGCCTAGTTCCTTCACCCGAGTTCTCTCAAGCGCCTTGGTATTCTCTACCTGACCACCTGTGTCGGTTTGGGGTACGATTTCGTGTTACCTGATGCTTAGAGGCTTTTCCTGGAAGCAGGGCATTTATCACTTCAGCACCGTAGTGCCTCGTCATCACACCTCAGCGTTAA
>NZ_JBGKEB010000060.1:0-1524 GCF_041399425.1 Enterobacter sp. KBR-315C3_2022 | reverse complement strand
CGTACTATTATACTTTGGTCTATGACAAAAGAAACCGATATTCGCCGAGGAAGACACTGCGTTTTCCTGATGCATGTTCACCTGGTATTCGTCGCCAGATATCGACGAAAATTATTTGATCTGGATGCCATCGAAAAGCTCCGCAGCTACTTTGCCAGCGTCTGCGCTGAGAAACGTGCTTAATCAAAAGTGCTCACGCCTCTATCCCCTTACCCCTTGCCAGGTTAATCCTGTCAACGCATTCCCTCAATGCTTTGACTTGTTCCGGAGAGAGTTCAGATTTATCAATGTTGGCCAGAAGAGCATTGAGGGAGCGCTCAATATGCTTTTTTGTTAACCGTAAACAGATAACCTTGACCCAACGTGGCGAGACCTTGCTGCGGCCGATTGCTCTTGTGATTCGTAATTTCATGCCATGCCTTTCAACCACCAGTGTGGAGGTTTTCAAACTCGCTTATAACACGCATTGGATAGGCCTTCTGTTATCATTTCACCTGCAAGTTGACATTAGGCGTTGCGCCTCGGAGCAAACAGCTTTCAGCAAACATTAAAATTAGTTTCCTAGCCTGATACGCAAGCGCTATCTCGCACCAGAGGGTTACTAGCTTAACTATGGAGGTTTAACGATCTGATACAGGTTGAGATGTCAGCTTTGTGCCAGGAGCGGATGTTGCTAAAACTATTGGGAGCTGGTCAAATCTGCTGCCCTGTTGCCACAAACAAAACTGCAGAGCACGGCATGCTGGATTTTCGCTTTCTGAAAAAAGGGTTGTAGATAACAGGTGCCACGATCATTACAGGATCGCTTTTACCTAGATAATGAGAGCAGAAAGGCCATCATGCTGTGTTCTGGACAATCTTCCCGCAGTAGTTCAACGAATTCCTGTTATTGTAGAAACCGTCAGGACAGAAGCGTATAATCTCAAGTATTAAGAGGCTGCAACTCACAATACCTGAATGATAAATGCAGCACAGAGCGGTAAGCATCAAAAATAATACTTGTCTAGAATTTCTTCAGTAGCTTAAAATATGGTTTTAATTATGATTGGCAAAATAAAACGTCCGTTATAATAAAGGAATGTAAATGAGAATCAGGCTCTCTAAAGAATATAAGTCAATACCCGTTGGTTTAGAATTTGATCTTCCAGATTTCTGCATATTAACCGGAAGAAATGGCAGTGGCAAAAGCCATTTACTTGAAGCCATTGCTAATCGACAGATTTCAGAGGTAATATCTAATGGGACAAATCTGACTAATATTTTGCATGTTGGATATAATGCTCTTAATCCGCAGATTAACGACCGCTGTGAATCACATCAACTTGTTCAGGCTGCGAGTTCATGGTGGAGCCAAATAGACCAGATAATTCAGCATTATAAACAACACTTTTTAGGTAACCGTGTTTTTAATGATATTTTTAGTGAGTTTATTATTCCACACTTCGGCCAAAATTCGCCACGTGATTCTGTTTTGCAGATGGTTTTAAAGAAAACAAATAAGAATCTAGAAGATGTTGTTGAAAG
>NZ_JBGKEB010000059.1:0-1896 GCF_041399425.1 Enterobacter sp. KBR-315C3_2022 | reverse complement strand
AGTCGATTCGAGTGCCTTGAATGCGGATATACCGGGAACGCCGATATAAACGGCGCTCGTAACATTTTAGCGGCAGGACATGCCGTACTTGCCTGTGGAGGGATGGCGCATCAGGCCACCCGTTGAAGCAGGAACCCACCGGGGTGATTCAGGCTTCGGTCTGAACGCTGCAGGAATCCCCGTCCTTCAGGGCGGGGAGGACGTCAATAATGTCAAAGGCTTACATTAAATCTCTCCTTCAAGTGTAATTTCACTACCAGATAGTGATATACACTGAATTAAAAATGCAAATTATGAAAGCCTACAAATCCCGGCTGGAGCCGACCGAACAACAAGCGCAACGCCTGCGCCAGTTGGGCGGCTGTGCTCGTTATGTCTGGAATCATGGGCTGGCAGAAACCAAACGCATACTGGATTCTGGCGGGAAGATTCCCTCTGCTTTTGAGCTGAACCGGATGCTTACCTGTTGGAAGAAAGACCAAGAAATGGCCTTTCTTGCCGGGGGGGATACCGACAATCTCCGGCAGAAACTCAAGGATTTGCACGGCGCGTGGATGCGCTGCTTTGATAAGAAGCTGGCCGCCAAGGCCCCCGTATTCAAAAAAAGCGATAACCGCGACTCTGTCCGGTTCGTCAACTTCGATAAGTATTGCCGCCTTGAAAAAGGCCGCGTGAAGCTGCCAGCCAGGCTGGCGTGGGTCAAGTTCCGTCAGTCCCAGTCAGTCGAAGGGAAGATAAAAAACGCGACCGTCAGCCAGTCAGCAGGACACTGGTATATCTCATTTAAGGTCGTGCAGGAGCCCCCCGGGCCAGTTCACCCGTCTGGCTCAATGGTCGGGCTGGATGCGGGTATCGCCAGGCTAGCAGCCCTATCAGATGGCACCGTGTTTGAGCTCGTCAACAGCTTCAAAACCAATCAGCTCAAGCTGGCAAGGCTACAGCGCCAGTTGAGCAAAAAGGTAAAGTTCAGCAGCAACTGGAAGAAACAAAAAGGCAAGATCCAGCGCCTGCATTCGCATATAGCCAACGCCCGCCGCGATTAACTTCACAAGGTCACAACGACTGTCAGCAAAACCACGCGATGATCGTCATTGAAGATTTGAAGGTTTCCAACATGTCAAAATCAGCAGCGGGCACGACAGGTCAGCTGGGCGCAACGTCCGGGCAAAATCAGGCTTGAACCGGTCGATATTAGATCAGGGCTGGTTTGAGCTTCGCCGCCAGCTCGAATACAAGCAGGCATGGCGGGGCGGTCAGGTGTTGGCGATAAACCCGGCCTACACCAGCCAGCAATGCGCCTGCTGTGGGCATACAGAGAGGGGTAATCGCCAGACGCAGAACCAGTTTAAATGCGTTACGTGCGGTTATGAGGCGAACGCCGATGTGAACGGCGCTCGCAATATTTTAGCGGCGGGACACGCTGTTTTAGCCTGTGGAAGAGCGGTGCAGTCACGCCGCCCGGTGAAGCAGGAACCCGGTACTGCGCGAGCGGCTATCACCCAGTAATGGGAATCCCCCTCCTATGCTCAAACTTTCAGGGCAGGATCGTCTACCGGATTGGGGTCAGTCCATCAACGGCTCGGAAGTATCTAGATTATCCGTGACGATTCAGTATCCATAATCGTGTTTTATGGCTTGAATAGTATCCTGAATAAGGATGCTATGGCCTAATACAATTAGGCTACATTACACATCGCTTACATGATAAAGGCCTGAAATAAATGTTATAGCACTTATAAACACATAAGTTAAGCTTACTTAAGTAAGCCTGAATCTGTGCGAGCCTGCCGTGTTTTTTTATAATTTAATTTTAGTATGCTTAACAGTACAAAAGTATTAAACATTGTTTAATATGTTTTAATTTAAATAAAATTAATAATAATTTGGCGAAATATG
>NZ_JBGKEB010000058.1:0-1922 GCF_041399425.1 Enterobacter sp. KBR-315C3_2022 | reverse complement strand
GAGGGATGGCGCATTCAGGCCACCCGTTGAAGCAGGAACCCACCGGGGTGATTCAGGCTTCGGTCTGAACGCTGCAGGAATCCCCGTCCTTCAGGGCGGGGAGGATGTCAACTCTCACAGACTAATATCGACGCTGCATTTGACGACGATGGGCGACAGATCAAACCGCTTCTGGCGCGTATAACTGGTAATATTGAGGGCCTCGTAAAGCTGTTTAACCAGTGTGGCTGGCAGGTAGAATCGGCACTGGATAACTCCCTGCCCCACCAGTATACGCTGATGGTCGAACAGGAAGTCTCGGGAAAAGATTAGTGGCGGATCTGCGCCAGACCGTTTTCCGTCAAACTGGTCACTTTCATGACAGTATTGAGGTCGTTACCGTTCTGCAGCATGGTGCGGGCAACTTCCAGCTTAACTTCATTACGGCCTTCTTGCCTATTGGATTCACTTTTGAAGGCCCTTCTCGATACCCTTGTGTTAAAGCTCTTGTGCGCTGGTCATGAGTGCGACCCCGTCTTACGGTACACGCGGTGCCAGTTCGCGTATAAAGGCTTCTTCTTCGGTGCACTATAAAGTGTACCAGCGATTATCTGAAAAGGATGATATCTCGAGTTTCCAAAGTAGGAATAAAAAAAGAGTCATTGCTTAACTCCATTTTTATAAAAAAAATGCCAAAACAGCGTTAACGACTATTTTATTTAATGAGAAGTATGTTTACATCCGCCCCTTGCTAGGGCGGATGATTTATTATTTAAACGTTTAAGAAGGAACCTGCATACTTATATGTGGCGATGCTGATGCACTTCTATGATTAGATTTATTAATATGAAGATGACTGGCTGGAATAGCACTACATCCTTTTCGATGAGCAATATCTGTCAGCGCAAGCAGTATCTCTTCCTGTGATTTTGCAAAGTTTCCATATGGAACAAAGCTTCCGCTTGGAACTGATGTAACCCATGCATAAATATTAATTTTTAAAGCTGACTCACCGAAACCGCTGAAACGAAACACGAAATAGCTCAGATCGTTGCGCGTTGACAGCCACTTGTTCCCCTCGTCCACTACATCCTGAATTTTCGAATAATCTTCGAAGCTCAGAAAAATATCCTGTGAAAGCGTTCGATGGGTTAACCGTGAATTATTAATTAGGTTGTGCGTATTAAAGACAGAGTTAGGTACGTAGACACGCTTACCGTCCCAGCTTTCAATAGTGGTAGAGCGCCAACCGATATGAATAACTTTCCCTGACAAATCAGCATCTTTGATAATGATGTCATCGCCGATCTTAAAAATTCTACTTGCAAATACCGTCAGACCACCGAAAAGGTTAGACACTAAATTCTGTGCGGCAAAACCAACGGCAATACCTGCTGCACCCCCGAATGCCAGTAGTCCAGTAATTGAAATGCCAAGCACCTGTATGGTTCCCAGTATTATAATAATAAAAACAATTACCGTAGAGATTTTAGTAATAGCATCAACTGCAGTCTTATCTATCTCTGAGCCCTGAACAATGGATCTTTTAAGATAGTGGGACTGGACATTGTGAATAAGACGGAGCAGGAACCAGCCGACGAGGAAAATTAAAAGAATCTTTTGTAAGGGGAGAATTATTTTATAGAAGGAAGTGTATTCTTTCCCTTCAATTGGAAAATAATAGCGCATAAGAACAACTATGCTATAAATCCAAAATGCCAAAATTAGCGGTTTTTTGACCGCGCTTAACAGTGCATTTCTCCAGCCGCTTTTCTCCTGTTCATCTTTTTTTTCGAAAAAGCTTATCCCCCAAACCAATAATTTATTAATGGTAACAAGCGAGATCAGCATTAATACTGGGAAGATCCAGGATGAATGGTCCTTGATTATATCTCCATAAATTTGCATCCAATTCATTACAATTCTCCTTTAAAATATTAATG
>NZ_JBGKEB010000057.1:0-2873 GCF_041399425.1 Enterobacter sp. KBR-315C3_2022 | reverse complement strand
GATTTCGATCATCCGACAATACATCGAGCAGCAGCAAACACCAGGTTAGCCGGAAAACCGTGCCTTATATCCCCGCCCTGGAGGACGGGGTTTTACGGCGCACCTGATAAGAGGCGGGAATGTGGAGAGAACATATTAACTATGTAGATACTGAGAATACTGCATAATGCTGTTCGAATGTTGCTCCCCAAACAGCATTTACAGATTTTAAAATGAGAATAGCAGAAAAATGGAGATATAACTTTCTAATCTGATTACGAAGTTTGTCTGTGTTGTAATTCTCGAAGAATACCCTCAATTTTCTCAATGCATTCTGGTGGTAAGCGCGCCTTATCAAGGTTCAAAATAACTTTGTCACCTTTATAGATAGCCGACGCCCCTGGAACGAACTGGTGCCGGGTATTAAGTTTAACTTTTTCTCTGGATGAATCTTTCAATGTACCAGTCAAAAAGCCAATTACTTCATCCGCTTCAAAGATAACACCAGCGTCCTTCTGTTCATGAAGATGTTGAGTTTGCAGTTGAAGTAACTCTTCTTTTCCAGTGAATGCCTTGTACAAAGATTCTCCGGCCCGGGCAGAAAGTTCGCCTGGGTGGGTAAACAATGCAATAACAGATTTTGGTAATCGCGAGGTGTTTATGCAGCGCGAGATGATCTTGCGGGAAATGTTTTCTGCATCAGCAAGAGCAGAAACATTTCCGCCAAATTCATTCTCAAGTCGATATGCGTATCGTTTACCACGTTCATATGCACTGGTGGGCCGATAGTCATTACCTAATCGAGACAATGCCGACATTTGTTCATCATCAAGATCCCCGACCAGAATTCGGTAATCCGACGATGTAAGGATGGCGGCTTTGCGCCGGCGGCTGCCATCTGCAACTTCAATGATCCCAGATAAGCGACGTCCAAAGGCTGGAGTCTGTTGACCACTCAACAAAAAGGAGGGAATCAGGTCATCAAGCGCGTCTTCTGTAAGTAGTTCCTGATCGCGCTCATTACCGGACCATACTTGGGTAGCATTTTCGGCATTATCGCCTGGAATCGCCTCAAGGGTGAATTTGACCTCTCGACCACAGACCGGAAGTATAATTGAATTTCCGCGGGCCATAGCACCAACCCGGGCAATTAAAGAATCTACCATGGGTGCAGCAGGGGTCGCAGAAGTAAGCTGTACTGGTTCAGAAGGTGGATTTTTAACAACATGTTTTGGAATAACTGGTGCACGTTTCATTATCTGATCTCCCAACGAGGTTTAATCAAGCGATCAAAAATTTCATTACATACAGGCTCCCATATAGCAAGCGCATTTCTCCATGCGCCAGTAGAAGAACGTTGGTCAATGGCCTGCTCAAAAACAGTTCTCATACGAATCTGACCTTTACCAACTTCATCGGTCTCACGCACTACATTTTTAAGAACCATTCCTCCCCATGCATCTCGGATCTGCTCTTCCATCCACGGAGACTGTGAACCATTGTTATTGCTGTACTTGGTAAGCAAAATTCTGACGTCAGGCTCAAAGCCCTGCAGATCGACGTTTTTTAGAAGATCGCGCAGCATATCGAAAAATTGCAGGGCTGATGTGTAATCGAATAATTCGGCTGGCGTCGGAATGATAAGAACATCAGCAGCGCAGACTACATTAATAGTGCCTATGCCAAGGTTTGGCGCACTGTCGATAACAATAACATCATAATCATGAGCAACCGTCTCTATAGCGAGTCGGAGCATCATATGGGGTTCGGTAGGCAGTTTGCCATCATCATACCGCCCCATAAGTTCTGTTTCGATACGGTGAAGAGCAAGGCATGAAGGGATGATATCAAGTCCCGGCCAGCAGGTAGATTTTACTGCATATGACGCATCATCACGCTCACCAAGATAAAAGGGCAATAAAGTATCTTCGGCATGAATATGCAAATCCGGAACCCATCCGTGATACATGGATGCAGTACCTTGTGGGTCATTTCCTTCTACAAGAAGAACACGGAGTCCTTTCAGAGCGAGGTCCTGAGCTAAATGGACAGATACAGACGTTTTATAGACGCCACCTTTATGTGCAGCCACACCAATGACTGGGGGAACGCTTTCATCTGGTCGACGCAAGCGTGTACCAAAAACATCCCGCATATGGTTAATTTGTTCAATGGTGTAGCCGACTCTCTGTTCAACGCGTCCGCGCATTTCCATATCAGGGTGGGGAAGTCGGCCTGCTTTTTCAGCATCTCGAATCGCCTGAGATGAAACACCAATTAGATCTGCTGCTTCACCTACACGCCAGCGACGTGTAATTTTTCTTGCCTCAGGGCTATCATCATTAAACTGAGCAACTGCAATAGCTTTAGTCATTTCATGACCGGCAGCTATGCACTGATCAAGAGTATCCATCAATCCCATTGTATATTCCTTGTTCTTAACTTTGCATCATTATATTAAATCTTGTTAAAAACAGCAAAGCAACACTAAAATTGCAAACCTATACCAAAAGTGCAAAGTTAGTTAAAAAGTAAGGACTTATAAACGTAGATGGCAATCCAAATAATCCCGCATCTCATAGTTAACAGATGCTTTGTAGATCCTCGCTCGGTGTGGGCGGTGAGCAGCCACATCCTTGAGACACCATGCGCCACAATTAAAGGTATTGAAGTGATACGTGCGCTACGGAAAGATCAAGGCGCTGGCTATACCTTGGGAGAGATGCGCTAGTGTATCTGAGCTTTGAGAGATAGGACCTCAGTAATATGAAGGCTACCTCATAACTAAATTTGCAACATTACCTTATTTATAATATTAACAGATAACTTCTTTTAAATTGCAGATTGTAACTATCACTAAGATTTGTTAACATTAATATTTTAAAGGAGAATTG
>NZ_JBGKEB010000056.1:0-3034 GCF_041399425.1 Enterobacter sp. KBR-315C3_2022 | reverse complement strand
AACGCCGGGTTATTCTTATTTGTCGCTTCTTTACTCGCCTTTATCGGCCTTCACTCAAGGATGTATTGTGGTTATGCGTTATATTCGCCTGTGTATTATCTCCCTGTTAGCCACCCTGCCGCTGGCGGTACACGCCAGCCCGCAGCCGCTTGAGCAAATTAAACAAAGCGAAAGCCAGCTGTCGGGCCGCGTAGGCATGATAGAAATGGATCTGGCCAGCGGCCGCACGCTGACCGCCTGGCGCGCCGATGAACGCTTTCCCATGATGAGCACCTTTAAAGTAGTGCTCTGCGGCGCAGTGCTGGCGCGGGTGGATGCCGGTGACGAACAGCTGGAGCGAAAGATCCACTATCGCCAGCAGGATCTGGTGGACTACTCGCCGGTCAGCGAAAAACACCTTGCCGACGGCATGACGGTCGGCGAACTCTGCGCCGCCGCCATTACCATGAGCGATAACAGCGCCGCCAATCTGCTGCTGGCCACCGTCGGCGGCCCCGCAGGATTGACTGCCTTTTTGCGCCAGATCGGCGACAACGTCACCCGCCTTGACCGCTGGGAAACGGAACTGAATGAGGCGCTTCCCGGCGACGCCCGCGACACCACTACCCCGGCCAGCATGGCCGCGACCCTGCGCAAGCTGCTGACCAGCCAGCGTCTGAGCGCCCGTTCGCAACGGCAGCTGCTGCAGTGGATGGTGGACGATCGGGTCGCCGGACCGTTGATCCGCTCCGTGCTGCCGGCGGGCTGGTTTATCGCCGATAAGACCGGAGCTAGCAAGCGGGGTGCGCGCGGGATTGTCGCCCTGCTTGGCCCGAATAACAAAGCAGAGCGCATTGTGGTGATTTATCTGCGGGATACGCCGGCGAGCATGGCCGAGCGAAATCAGCAAATCGCCGGGATCGGCGCGGCGCTGATCGAGCACTGGCAACGCTAACCCGGCGGTGGCCGCGCGCGTTATCCGGCCCGCAGCACCTCGCAGGCGTGCCGGGCGATATGACTGGCGGCGGCATCGGAAAGATGCCGGTCGGTAATGATGGTGGTGAACCGGGTCAAAGGTAACGCCATAAACGTGGCCACCTGATTGTATTTCGAACTGTCGCACAGCAGGATGCTTCTCGCGCTGACCTGGCTGACGGTCTCCTTGACGGTAACCTTGTTCTCATCAGGGGTGAATATCCCGCGACTGTCCCAGCCGCTGGCGGAGATAAAGGCCGTATCGATAGCCAGGTGGCGTAACGTACGCGCCGCCGATTCGCCCACGCAGGAGCGGTTCTCCCGGCACAGAGTGCCGCCGGTGTGGATCACGCCGCACTGGCTGGCATCGATCAGCAGCTGGGTTATCTCAAAATCATTGGTGACCACCTGGAGATCGTTCCGGTCGAGGATCGCCCGCGCCAGCGCCAGGGTGGTAGTCCCGGCATCCAGATAGATGCAACTGTTTTTAGCGATATGACTCGCCGCCAGCGCGCCGATCGCCTGTTTCTCCTCACTCTGCAGCGTGCTTTTCACCAGATGACTGGGTTCCGCGGCCAGCCGGCTGACGGCGCGTACGCCGCCCGAGACGCTGACCAGCAGCCCCTGCTCCTCCAGTTTACTGACGTCCCGACGGATGGTCATATGGGACACGCCGAGGATCTCCGTCAGCTCGTTAATGCTTACCGCCCCACGCTGCTCCACCAGGGCTAAAATACGCTGATGTCGTTCTATTGGAATCACCGCTCTCCCCTTACCATTTTTTCACACCAGGCGTCACCACCCAGGCTACGGCCCTGGCGACACCCGGTGTTGTTATCGCGCTTTGCCGCTGTTTTTTACGCTATTTTAGGGCAAGAATCGCCGCTGTGCAGCCTCTTTGGGGGAACCGCAGAATTCGGAAAAAATCGTACGCTAAGCTAACGGTGTTCTCGTGACAGCTCTTTGACTAGGCTTTCTAAGGCCATTCTGATAGCCCTGACTTCCTGAAAAGCCATGGCTAAAATTTGTGCGGCTAAAAGGGATAACCGATGGTAAAGTAAGTTATCCCTGTCGAGATACTGAAAAGCGTTATCCTCGTTTTTCCCAAAACTGTTTTGCCAGTTCGCTCAGAGCGCTAGTTAACTGAGCGACAGATTTCGCACTTTGCAAATTATTCTGCCCGGTCTGTACATTGGTATCAGCAGCATCGCGTATATTGATAATACTGCGGTTTATGTCTTCACTTACTGCTCCCTGCTGCTCGACCGCAGTCGCTATTTGCGCGTTCATGTCGGTAATTTCGTTAACGCGTTGGCCAATTCCATCAAGAGCTGTAGCTGCTTCCTCTGCGTGAGCTACACTCGTGTGCGCTTGCCGACTACTTTGCTCCATGACTGTAACAGCGGATTGCGCTCGCTCTTGTAGAGCGCTGATCATGCTTTGAATATCCGTTGTCGATTGCTGTGTGCGAGCAGCAAGACTGCGAACCTCATCGGCGACAACAGCAAAACCACGCCCCTGCTCACCAGCACGCGCGGCCTCAATTGCTGCGTTGAGTGCCAACAAATTCGTTTGCTCGGCGATCCCTCGTATAACGTCAAGAACTTTTGATATCTCGTTACTTTGACCTTCAAGCTCATGAATAACCTGAGTGGCTTGCCTAATTTCACCTTCAAGGGCAGTGATTGACTGGCTTGTGTGGGCTACCAGACGCTGGCCAGATGCCGTCTCAGTGTCTGCTCTTCCGGCCGCATCTGCAGCATGCTGTGCATTGCTCGCAACCTCTTGAATGCTTGCCACCATTTGGTTTACTGCCGTTGCTATTTGATCTGTCTCTGCCTGCTGCTCAACTGTAAGTACATTGCTTGACTCAATATCCTTTAGTAGGCCTCGGGTGTGTTCGCTAAGCCGATTTGATGCATCACCTATGCGACCTACTATGGCGCCTGTTTCAGCTTGCATCATTCGTAAAGCAAACTCTATTTGGCCAAACTCATCGGTGCGCCCAGTGTAGAGGGATTGACTTAATGGGTTATTGGAAATATTCCTGGCTCTTTCAACCAGTCTTCCAAGAGGAGAG
>NZ_JBGKEB010000055.1:0-3189 GCF_041399425.1 Enterobacter sp. KBR-315C3_2022 | reverse complement strand
CCAGCGGCACAAAGAACGGTGTCAGCGTGAACGGGCTTACCAGGCGCTGGCGGGGCAGGCGGAAATCGAGCTGGCCTTCCACACGCCGGAAACGGTCGGGAGCTGGAGCGCCCGCTGGTCGGGGTCTGAGCTGGGTCAGTACGACCTGGAGGAAATGTTCTGGCGCTGGAGCGAGCGTTTCCCGTCCTTGTCCACACTGGACCAGGATGAGCATCACGGCGAACCGCTCTGGAGCGTGGTGTATGAGGCCGGGCAGCTGGCGGCAGACGCTCCTGTTTCCGTGCAACAGCTGGAGCGCTGGATAGTACCGAACAAGCTGTGTGCCGGGGATGTCCGCCCCTGAGGAATAATCCATGGAAAACGGAGCTCAGACTTGCCTGCAGCCAGAGGAACCGCCTGCGAACGGTATGTGCCAGGCTTACGGATATGTCCTGCGAATGGGACGGACTCAGTGGCTGGCTGGAAACGGAAAGCGAGCGGCTTGCCGGGGAAATTGAGGAACATATTATCGCCCTGGAGGAACAGATTCAGACGTGGGCTGGAAGATGCGAGGGCAGAGAGGAGATATCATGACGCTGGTCGGTCGAAAATTTGACAGAAAAGAAACAGGTACCGTCTTCCGTCATGCCCGAAACGGGAAAATCCTTTGTCGGCTGGATGCGCGCCTGAATACCGATGACTGGAACATGCTTCAGGTCTTAATCGGACTCGTGTACAACGCCGGCGTGATTGAGGGGGACAAACAGCGCGTGAAGGTCATGCGGGAAGCGCTGGGGTTTGAGGAGGCGGGTGATGGAGGCTGATGTCGAAATGGACGGAAAAATTGTCTGCAGGGAGTGTGGCAGGGCATTTTCCTTTCTGGCTCCCCATCTGCGTATAGCGCACGGGATGTCAGTGAGTGAGTATCGCGAGCGATGGGGTATAGCGAAACACGTCCCGCTTGCAAGTAAAGAGCACTCAGCCAGGTGCCGGGAAAACGTTATCAGGCGTATCCGGAGCGGCGAGCTGGACCCTAACCTGCAGGTCAGAATGATGGCTGAGGGGTATGCCGCGATAAAAGGTCGCAGCAGCCCCTCAACTCTAAAGCAAAAGTCAGCCTCCAGAACGGCGACCACACACCGAATATGGGAAACTTCGCCCGCTGTGAAGAGGGTCAGCGCAGACATCAGGCGAGAGGCCGTGCGCAGAATGAAGGCCCGGAACCAGTCGGGTGAAACGGTGAGAGATATCGCTGTTGATCTCAGCCTCTCCCTGAGCTGTCTGTATCGCTGGCAGGCTGAAGATGGCTGACGGCATAACGAAAGCTTTCTGCTCACTGTTTTTGATATAAAATCATTACTGCTTACAGGGATATAGTATGCGCAGCGTCCGGGTTGGTTTGTTTCCATGTGGCGCATACTCCCTGGAGCAAATAGAGGTACCTGAATACTGTGGCGCCGCACTAATAAAATCAGGCAGAGCACTGTTTGACTGAATAAGGGCTGCAGCGCTTGCGCGCCGTCAGCCTTTTTCATCAAGTTCAGTATTCTACTCGTGATGAAAATCTTTGCGTTTTCAATATATCCTTCTCATTTCAGGATTGACGTATACACTATTCTGGTGAAGGAACTTGATAACGAATATGAATACACGCTGTTGTGTGGCCGCTTTGCTTGCGGTGTGTTCAGGCCGCTTCCCATGGCGGCTTTTTTTTTAGTCCAGGCTCTCAAGCATTTGAATTGCCATTCGCAGACCCGGATGGGGCGAACCCGAATCAAGAAGGATAAGCCAGTCGAGTCTGCGGAGCTCATGAAGAAGGGATTGATGGCTGGGATTGTCACCATGCATAACCTGCGTTAAATATGCCAGACCAGTTAATCTGCAGGCCTCATCAAAAAGTAGCCCCTCTCTGCCTTCAACCAGAATATTGTCGGACATAGTGATTCTCCGGGAGGCTTAAGCCTCAATACCAAAGCATACACGACTTGAGTTCATTTGAGTGGGTATCTGCCCAGACCCGCAAAAAATTATGCCGTTTGATCTGGAGAGATTAGAAAAGCAGGTGATTAAGAATTCTGATTTTTGCGAATACTGCTGCCTGGCTTTCCAGCGCGAAAGGAATTAACGGCATTACACACGGCCCCTTCGGCTCTCCGTCCATTCCGGCCGGATCGTCAGCCCGACTCCGCCAGCCAGCTGCTGGCGCACCTGTCAGTCTCCGCCGAATCCCTCCGGGGTTCGGGCTTCGCTACGGTCTGATGGCTGACGTCAACACCACGGCTTGCTCCGACCGTTCCGGCCAGGCCGCCTTCACCGCCCCGGCGGTAAACCACCGGTGCTCCTCTGACCGGACCGCGATTCGCCAGCGGCGATTCACGTTCCGGCGTGTGTGCATCCTCCCGCCCTCCGGCGAACCACCTCCCGTGGGTTCTGCGCGGAGGGCGTTTTCGTAGCACCGGCTGGTCACACCGCAAGGGGTGAAATGCACGCCGCCATAAACTTTTTGCAGGCAAAAACTTTCCGTCGTCGCCCCTTGCGCTGCTCCCCGTCGCCGTTGCTCCTTTGCCCTTGCCGCGAAGAACTCACCGGGAGATGGAAACATCACCAGACAAGGAGAAAACCAGAATGCACACACAGAACGTCAAAACCGCCGCTTCAGAATCTACCGGAAGATGGGGTACAGACCCGAAAAGCCGTCTTGAATGCGCTATCGCAGAACAGCGTGCTTACCTGCTGGAGCTTTGCCAGGTATGGAACCTCCAGCTTTCAGAGAACGACGAGGCGGAAGAGGTCTGCAACATCCTGTGTGCCATGAGCAAAAACGTCTGGAACGAGGGCGTGACCGACTGGCACACCGACAAGCCGCTTCTGTCATTCCACATTGTCCAGCCGTGGCTGCAGGCAAAGGCTCAGGCCGTGCGGTTATACGGTGAAACAGGAAAGGCGGCGTGGGCGTATGCGAACAAAAGCTTGAAGGACTGCATGGCCTTTGAACTCGCTATGTTCAGGCTTGAAGCGTAACCACCCTTTAATTTCAACCGTGGCGGCAGGAAATGCCGCCAGCGACGACGGAGAGACATTATGAGTACAGGCAACCCTAACGACACATTCTGCTTCGATGCATGGGAGAAAAGCGCGCTGGGCGAACTTCAGACCCTGCAAAACAGCGTCAGCAAAGCCCTGTTCAAGTATCAGTGCAACGCCGATAAA
>NZ_JBGKEB010000054.1:0-3476 GCF_041399425.1 Enterobacter sp. KBR-315C3_2022 | reverse complement strand
CGGAAGGAAGAATAAAAAAGAAATCATCCTTTCTGAACACACTATCCTTTTTATTAAATTGTTCGACCAGTGTAACAAGAATATATGGAACGAAAGGTATTGTTAATCCGAGATATCTCCAGATCCTGAGTTCGTCAGCTTTGCTCAGAGCATCCCTGAATTCCTGAATTTTTCCACCCTCAGTCAACGCCTGAAAATTGATAAAAATCTCATAAATATGCTCTGAAACTGCATTTCTTAGGAATTTTGCCTGCTTATCATCATATTGAGAAGCTCCCATATTTTCATAGCGTGTTCGATTGCCCGTCACGGTTGGACAGGAAGAGCCACGTTCATGAGCAAAGTGAGCGCTGGTTCTCACGGTTTTATCTGCTCTGACTCCGATGGCATCTCCACATACGGAACAGATGCCAGCTCTAATATTATGTTCGATAAACCATTGTATGGGCTTTAACAGTCCTGATTGCGGATCAATTGCGCTGAATGACATATCTATATCCTTATTAAATCTAGGCTTTAGTATTCAATATTTATGCTCAAATTTGAAGCAAAATGGATGCCGCATTGCGGCATGAAAGGCGCCAGCTGGCGTTAAATATACTTCTGAAGGTAAGTGGCGCCGTAGCCCGGCGCAGCCGGTTACGTAATTGATAGGTTACACCAATCCATCCCTTCGCCCTGCCAGACTAAACCCGCCAGACGCGGTACAGAAGCTTATGTGCGCTGTCGGAGTGGTCACGACAAGGCGAAGCCGCAGTCGGGGCGTATCTCCGCGTTAGCGGGCCGTAAGGGCCGCTTACGGGCGTGTACTCAAAACCTCCAGCGACACTATTCACAGCGACTCAAAATCTAGTTACAACATCCATTATTAAAAGCGATGGTGTTCCGGGCCTTCGGCCCGGGCGCGCTCGCTTTTCAGTGGTGGGTCCCGGCTCCGGTGTTACCGCTGTGCACAGGACTAAATCGTGGTTTGAGAGGGGCTACAAGTTTCAGTCACAGCTGAGAAGCTTCAGGTGGTGGAATGGGCCGCTCGGTTGGATGTTGTAACTACAGCTATCCCCTGAATTACATATGAACAGGTAATCTTTTTAAAAGAATATAGTTAAAGGTAGTTTAAAAGAATACTTGCTCCCTGGATGGGCTGCGGTTAGCAGCTAATTTGTGAGGTCTCTTGCAGTTAAGTGTGGATAAGAAATTCTCGATGTAGTTTGCATGAAAGCGACCTCTTTTTTGAGGCCGCGATAGCTTATTTGGATTGCATACCGGCAATGTTTTCGTTGATGCGATTCTGAATATAACTGATAGTATCTTTGGTGACTTTTTCGGGAAGTAGGTCACGGCACTTTGCGGAAAATGTGGTAGCCACAGACGAAATCCGCTCAATTAGCTCGTCTATCTGATTCACCTCTAGCTCAGCTTCCCGGGTTCCCAGGGCAACCAGATGCTTAAGTTCTA
The DNA here is from genome assembly GCF_041399425.1 of Enterobacter sp. KBR-315C3_2022. NCBI lineage: Bacteria > Pseudomonadati > Pseudomonadota > Gammaproteobacteria > Enterobacterales > Enterobacteriaceae > Enterobacter > Enterobacter sp. KBR-315C3_2022. Next base: position 2,021 of record NZ_JBGKEB010000054.1, on the reverse strand, counting down.
TGCTGAGCGCTTCCCCCATAACATCCATCTGATGATACCCGCCGGGACCATCGCAGAAAGTAATGTCAAAGGCCGGTGCAAGGGACCAGCTCCCCTCCTGAGACATCAGATAGGCAAAGTTTTTGGGATGATCATCCCGGTTATTAAAGATGACATTGAATACCACGCGCTCAAATGCTCGTTTTTTTTCACTAATATCATTCGTGCAGAGCTGTGTCGCCCTAATGAAGTTTGCATAATCCATGGAGCCCGGGATCTGATAATTTGCACCTGTAAAGGCTGCGAGGCTTTGCATTGGTACTTTCATTTCTCTTTCTCTGTCGAATCGTCGGCTTGCAAAAGCCGCTTGTCCGTCAGGTAATTCAAAATACCTGGTTTCTGGCGTTTCAATCCCACATTCTCTCAGGCACTGAGAGTAGACCATTTCCACAGCGCAAACTTCGGGATGCTCCTGCCTGGCAGGGAACTTAATCAGCCATGGCTCAAGTTCCTGTGAAGGTATCGTTGTAAACTCATCCATCGCAGAGTGGCGATACAACAGGGCTTTTGGCCGGGCTCCCTGTGGAGAACCGCCCATAAGTAAAAGCCGGTTGAGAAACTCCCCTCCTTCACCTTTAAGTACTTCCTGTACCTCCGCAGCTAACTGGCTAACCGGGATATCTTCCTGAACAGATGCAACATCCGGTGATACTGGCTTATAAGACATAGCCCCCATAGCATTACTGCCGATATAGGTGAGTCGTTCGAGGGGGCCGATTCTTGCAATGTTAAGTCCGCGTTTACGAAACAATCTATCCATGAGCAGCATCCCCCATCCATCTGGCAGGGAGTCGTAAACTGGTCCAGGAAGCCCTAACTGGTGCAGAGGGAAATCACTCCGGAGTTTCGGCCCAGCCAGCGGTAGCGTATAGCTTGCCAGCTCCAGTCCTTTTTTTTGGGCTTCAGGACTATATTCGAAAACAGTCACCGGTCGACCTGTCAAAGCTGTCGTCGTAGCTAACGTTCCCCAACGCCAGTGCTCTCCCCAGCCATCATAAAAAACATCAACACTAATCATTTTTTGGACTCTTATTTCTGATGCGCTTGCGGGTTAACGTGTACTCATATCGGCGGAAATCTTCCAGACTTTCCAGCTTTGGTTTAAACAGTGATTCCAACTCATCAGTCCGGCCAAGGATCATTGCTACACGAATAATATTCTCAAAACTGGTATTTTTACCTGATTCTAGGTTGGATAATGTATTCACACCAATACCAGCCCGCTTTGCCAGCTCGGACTGAGTCATCTGTTGGTTGATCCTTTCTGTACGCAATCGCTCGCACAGAAGTGAGGCTACTTCATCGGGTTTTGTTAACGATAAATCCAACATACTGTGCTTTATCCCTCATTACTCAGCATAAGACACGTTATATTGGAATTATACCACAGGCGTACACAGCGGATAAACAAGTGGCGGTTGGAAGGATTTTAATGGGAACGATGCTGTGGTTTTAAGTCTCGGAAGACTGTAGTACCTGCTGCACTACTTGGGGTCAGTTTGGATATCGAAAATTATTGTACGTTAAGGCTGTTTTTTAACCTTCTCGACTTTGGCTGGTCTCAGTCGACGAAACTTACCGGAAGCAGGTATCCTGTTGCTTTTCCAGATATAATCACCTGTCAGATTGATGTGCTCCCAGCCTAACGGCGACAAATGCGACAACAGTTGCTCGTTGATCTTCAGCCCTTTACGCTTCAGGGCATCGACTGCTCTTTCCATATACACAGTATTCCACAGGGAGATCGCAGCCGTCAGCAGCGTCAGTCCGCTGCCGGGGTGGAGACTAACTGTAAAGCGGACAACATGCGCGGGGCATATTTCCTTTATGAGCTGTATTTCTCAGTATTGACATCCTCCCCGCCCTGAAGGACGGGGATTCCTGCAGCGTTCAGACCGAAGCCTGAATCACCCCGGTGGGTTCCTGCTTCAACGGGTGGCCTGAATGCGCCATCCCTCCACAGGCAAGTACGGCATGTCCTG
>NZ_JBGKEB010000053.1:0-3612 GCF_041399425.1 Enterobacter sp. KBR-315C3_2022 | reverse complement strand
ACAGGCATGGAACAAATAACGAAGCGGGGCCTCGCCCAGGCGCTGGCGTGCTGCGGTGAGTACGCTGGGAGCGAGACTCTGGTAGCCTTCATCAGGCTGAAGAACGATATCAAGGTGATGGCAGACATCTTTTATGGATAAATCACGCAGCAATCCCATCATCAGCACGAGCCAGACGGCCTGCTCAGCGGGAAGGCGACGCCGACGGATACTGGCCTTGTGACAGGCGTTGAGGGCCTGATGGATCCACGCAGGGTCAAGCGAGCGGGAGAAGGTATCGAGTTCAGAAGAAAAAGCATCAACAACGAAATCTATATCGTTTTCAGACATAAAAAATCCAGAGTCAGGATAGCAGACTCTGGATTGTCTCTTACTGGCCGGATCGTTCAAGTACTCTTAAACGATCGGCATTAGTCCTTAAGGATGGGGGTTTCTACAGCGTTAAGAATAAGCCCGAATCGCTTCGGCAATTTCCTACTTTAATGTGTGTCCTGATTGCATTATCCCACCACAGGCAGGCACGATATGTCTGTCATGATGCTAAAATGCTGCGAGCGCGGTTGATGCTGACGTTCCCGGTATATCCGGAAATTTACTTTGCGAAAGATGATTCTCTTTCACTGTATGACAACAGATACACTGTTGGCTGGTAAAGAGATTACCAGAACCTGATCAGCTCGCCAGAATTGTTTGTACTCAAGTTGCCGACGCATTTCATACCTGCTCCGTACTAGTATTGAGCAGTTAAAGCGTAATGTGGCCCTGACGTATATCCGTTCTGCTGTACCTTTAAAGTGCCTTGCGGATGGTCAGCTTGGGTATTTGCTCTTCGGCTCCGACTACGGTGGTAAGCGCTGCTGCACAGTCTGATCAGTACGTGCAAATTGAACAGCGTGGATCCACAGAGCTACCTCCGTCATAGACTTAACGTTATTGCAGGCTGTCAGGTCATCCGGGTCAGCGAACTCTTACCCTACCACCTGAATAATACTTCCCCGTCAATCCGGTTCCACACATAAGCTGAAATTATTAACAGTGCTCGCCGCAGCCATGTGACCGAGCAAGGCGAGCGAGCTGGTGAGGAAGCGCAATTTCACATGAGTTGAGGAAGGCAGATACGCTCAGTGTCTGGATACAATTGGATCATTCGATGGAAGGTTTAACTAACTCTATGGTCAGTTGGTTATCCACATATACAGTGACTCGATCCAATAATGAGATCCTTATAACGATCCTGATAGATCCTTATAAGATCCCAATTTTACTGCAGACAGCGTCATAACTGGTCCTAGAGCTTGATCACATAAGCTGTAGCATGTTAAAGATAAGCTATAACAGGTATGCAATAAGCTGTATCATGCAAAGGATATGCTGTGATAAGAAACTAGAATAAACTATAGCGAGTTTAACCCTGAACTATTGATAAAAAGTGTGTATAAACTGAAGCCAGCTGCATCTAAGCTTATAGCTATAGGATGAAGACAATGGCTGCTGTTAATTTTGATTTATCCACCGATCGGAGGTCATCTGGAAAAGGAAAACCTAGATATAAAAAAACTATTTGAAGAGGTGGATAAAACCTCCGGCGAAGTTGTAAATCTAACTCCTAATGCCAGCAATACAGTGCAGCCTGTGGCACTAATGCGGCTTGGTGTGTTTGTTCCTACTCTCAAATCGTTGAAGAACAGTAAAAAAAATACACTTTCTCGAACTGATGCTACCGAAGAACTAACGCGCCTTTCTCTTGCCAGAGCCGAGGGATTTGACAAGGTGGAGATCACAGGCCCCCGCCTGGATATGGATAACGACTTCAAGACTTGGGTAGGAGTGATTCATTCCTTTGCCCGGCATAAGGTTATAGGTGATAAAGTTGAGCTGCCGTTTGTAGAGTTTGCAAAACTGTGTGGAATTCCTTCAAGCCAGTCATCACGCAAGCTCCGTGAGAGGATCAGTCCTTCGCTTAAACGGATCGCGGGTACTGTTATATCGTTTTCTCGCACAACTGAAAAGCATACCAAAGAGTACATCACGCATCTGGTGCAATCAGCTTACTATGATACTGAAAAAGACATTGTCCAGCTGCAAGCTGACCCACGTTTATTTGAGCTCTATCAGTTCGATCGTAAAGTACTTCTTCAGCTTAAAGCCATCAACGCGCTGAAGCGACGAGAGTCGGCACAGGCTTTGTATACATTTATTGAGAGCTTGCCGCGGGATCCTGCGCCAATATCACTGGCCCGTCTGCGGGCACGCCTGAACCTTAAGTCTCCTGTGTTCTCACAGAATCAGACAGTACGGCGTGCTATGGAACAGCTTCGGGATATTGGGTATTTGGATTACACAGAGATCCAGCGAGGACGCACAAAACTCTTTTGTATACATTATCGTCGGCCCAAGCTGCAGCCACCTCATGATGCGAGTAAAGAAAATCCGAAGTTACCTGTCACAACTAGTGATGTAAGTCCAGAAATGGCTGAAAAACTTGTGCTGCTGGAGAAACTTGGCATCAGTCTTGATGATCTCGAGAAGCTCTTCAAATCCCGCTAAATATATACTGTAGCGAGTAACTGATCGCTCTTTACTTACTACAGCTTATGTTGTTCTCACTGATGAGTGCTCTGCCCACTACAGCTTATATATTCAGAGGTGAGAACTACACATGCCCGGAAAGCTTATACTCATTAATAAATGTTTATGAAACAGTGCCTTAATGATTTATCGCAATCTTGAAGCTATACATTAATCTTGTCATTATGGTCTAACTCACTACAGCTTATTTCAACACTACTTGCTCTCCACAGTTTATATAAATTGTAGCCAGTAAGTTTGTCACTTAAGTAGGTAAGTATTCAGCAAGACCTGCCGAGAGCCTCCGCCCAATACGGGGGAGAGGAAAGGCGAAGAGCCCCAGGGCTTAAAATTCAATCAGGCGTTGATTTACTCTGAACGTAGGCTCCGTGCATTTCTAACGTTGCTCCTCCGGTGCTACAGGCGAAATACGACCTCGACCATCTTAATGCGTAAGGGGACTCCATCCGACGTAGGTGGGAGGGGAATTTCGCCGGGGCGTCAGCCCCGCTGGTTTTGAATGTAATGCTTGATCACCTCCAGCGGGGCGCCGCCGCAAGAGCCTGCAAAATAAGAGCGTGACCAGAGCACGGGCTTGTTGTAAGCACCCCTTAAGTCCAGAAATTCATTACGCAGCCGCCTTGATGTGACCGCCTTTAACGAGTTCACCAGTACCGATAACTGCACCGTTGGCGCGTACTCAATCAGCATATGAACGTGGTCACCCTCTCCGTCACACTCTTTCAGTTCCGCGCCAAAGTCTTTGCAAACCTCAGTAGCATACTGATTGAAAGCGGCCAGGTGTGAACCGCCAAAAACCTTTCTTCGGTACTTCGTCACAAAAACCAGATGAACGTGAAGAAGGTAGGACGCGTGACGCGACTTATCAGGTGCGCCGTAAAACCCCGTCCTCCAGGGCGGGGATATAAGGCACGGTTTTCCGGCTAACCTGGTGTTTGCTGCTGCTCGATGTATTGTCGGATGATCGAAATCGGCGCCCCCCCGCAACTGCTTGCAAAATAACTTGGTGTCCACAGAGCGCCT
>NZ_JBGKEB010000052.1:0-3846 GCF_041399425.1 Enterobacter sp. KBR-315C3_2022 | reverse complement strand
CGCCTTTCACAAAGTCGATTCGAGTGCCTTGAATGCGGATATACCGGGAACGCCGATATAAACGGCGCTCGTAACATTTTAGCGGCAGGACATGCCGTACTTGCCTGTGGAAGGATGGCGCATTCAGGCCACCCGTTGAAGCAGGAACCCACCGGGGTGATTCAGGCTTCGGTCTGAACGCTGCAGGAATCCCCGTCCTTCAGGGCGAGGAGGATGTCAAACAAAATAACTTTAATGAGCCAAACCATGAAGAATATGTACGCATTAGCAACTAAAGTCATCCGTTTGAGATGCCTTGTTCTGAACAGGATACTCAGCAGTAGCATGACTGACGGGAGCAAAGCGTTGCAATCAACGGTGCTCGAGTTTACGCGTCACTCAAGTGAAGCTATTGAACACATAGCGAACGCCATACTTGAACGGAATATCAGAACACACATGTTGATTCAGAATTTGAATTCCTCAAAATACATATTAGAGATCTTCAGTTCCGAATTTATGGAGGACGATGGCAAAATGTCACTCCTGAAGAACATTGATGATTTATTGGATGAACTGGCTCAGGAAACTTAAGCAGTTTAGTCCAAAGGGCCAATTAAAACAGTCAATGTTAGCAAAAGGGTAGATAAGCAACATCGTAACTCATTGAATTATATGTTTTTTACTTTCACATTTAACATAATCTTTGTTATGCGAACTAATTGTGTAGTAGCTAAATTGGGATGTCCGCCTCTGACAAAATAGACATGTCCGCGTTACAGTCTCACTACAGCGATCACTGAGTTCAGTGGATGAGACTCATGACGGCATACAGAACTGAGTTTTTCTCAATGAACGATGTAAATCGACTCAGGACCCTTCAGACGTTATCGACCGACGCCTCACAACACACCTTGCTGCCAGCTGGCTGGAGATCTCAGGCAGACACTGCAGTCGTTTGCTCGAACGCTGCCGCTCACACTGGTTAACCGTCGTCGCGGCCAGCCAAATAACCAGCAACTGTTGTAAGGCCTCGCTGAACATGCATTAGACACCATCCGCGAACATAACGCTGATTTTGGGCCATCATTAGCCTGTGAGAAGCTCGCTGAAGTTCACAATCTTTATCTGGCCAAAGAGACTGTGCGAAAACTGATGACCCGGGATAGTTTATGGATCCCCCGAAATATTCGTCAGAGGATTTACAGGTTCAGTCCCCCGTGCGGTTCAATACAGCTATGGACTCTGCATCCTCTTCACGCCAGCGTTAAGTATAATTTTTTGAGATCAGAAACAAGCGTGGCGCTCATATTAACGCCTGGCTTGTGGGCTCGTGAAATCAAATTGGGTTTAAGAGTAACCGTAACGCTCTGGATAATACGTTTCGTCCGAATAGCTAAATCTCGGGTATAACATATATGATTTACACGTATTTTAGCACTCCTGATAATGCGGTTAATTACACATATGCCGTTAAACGGCATATGTGTGCCAGCAGGCGCTAAATATGCGACTGTAGGTTAGTGGAACTTTACTCCGGCGCAGCGGGTTACGATGTTAATAGGTTCCAACAATAAAGAATCCTCGCCGACCGCCGTAGCAATCTGACTATAATATCCGACAGATGGCATGTTTCTGTTAGCGAACCAAGTGCAGGAAGTGTAAGTGTTTTTCATACTGGTCAAGTATGTCATTAATCAGCTGTTCCTGATTCCATCCCATCACATCATAATTTTGACCGCCTTCTTTAAGGTAGACCTCTGCGCGATAATATCGATGTTGTTCAGTCTGCTGCTCATCATTATCTATCGTAGTAAGCGCAAAAGTCGGTGAGTTATACCCGCGAAGCCTAACTTCATATATATAATTAAGCTCGTTGCCCAAATCGACTTCAAGGCGAATACGATCGTCGGCTGCGTCATTGATATAGCTTATCGTCCCCTGCCTGTTTAGTTCTTCCTGAACCATCGTCATGGCAGGCAGAATAACGTCGTCCATAAAGCGTTTCACGAGAGAGCGCTTTGGAAGGTAAACGATATTGCGCAACCTTCTTTGCCACGGAATTGGGTTGCGCGCAGCCGTCGGCGCAATAGTCGCCATGCTAAGACTTTCACGCTTGGTCAAATCCCGGCGCAAAGCTTTTAACAGTCCGTATATGGATATGAGTAAGATCATCGAGAAGGGTAATGCACTCGCTATTGTCACCGTTTGCAGTGCGCTTAGCCCTCCCGCAATGAGAAGTGCAATTGCGACTATCCCCATGAGCGAGGCCCAGAAGATTCTCTGCCAGATGGGCGTGTTTGCCACACCGCCTGATGCCAGAGTATCCACAACCATTGCCCCCGAGTCAGCAGATGTTACAAAGAAGACTATGACCATCACCATTGCAATGAATGACAGTACGGAGGAGAACGGGAAATGCTCAAGAAAAATAAACAAGGCCAGCGCGACATCTTGTTGCACTGTATTGGCAAGATCAGTCGCCCCTTGGTTCATAATGAGATGGATTGCGCTATTACCAAACACCGTCATCCACATTAGCGTAAAACCGGCCGGAACAAACAGCACGCCGGTGACAAATTCACGAATGGTTCGGCCGCGTGAGACCCGTGCTATAAACATCCCCACAAACGGTGACCATGAAAGCCACCATCCCCAATACAGTAATGTCCATCCCCCTAGCCAGTTGCTCGACTTAGGTTCGTATGCATAAAGATTGAAAGTTTTACTCACCAGTTCTGATAGATAACCGCCAGTATTTTCCACAAATGACTTCAGTAGAAGCACTGTTGGTCCCAGACACAGGACCAGCACCAGAAGCAATAGCGCGAGGCCCAGATTGAGCTCAGACAGGATGCGTATTCCCTTGTCTAGGCCGGACACCACAGAAATCGTCGCTAACCCTGTGATGACCGCGATCAGAATCACCTGTACCGTGTTATTGATGGGCACCCCAAATAGATGGTTCAAACCAGCATTTACCTGCAAAACACCGTAACCCAGCGATGTAGCTACGCCAAAAACCGTGCCTATAACGGCAAAAATATCGACCGCATGGCCTATAGGCCCGTATATGCGATCGCCAATAATAGGATAGAGTGCAGAACGCAGCGTTAAAGGCAGACCATGGCGATAACTGAAAAAGGCCAAAATCAGCGCTACAATGGCATAGATTGCCCATGCATGCAGACCCCAATGGAAGAAGGTCAACCTCATTGCTTCCTTTGCTGCCGCAATGGTCTCTGGGGTGCCGACGGGAGGTGAAAGATAATGCATTACAGGTTCAGCAACACCAAAGAACATCAGGCCGATCCCCATCCCTGCCGAGAAAAGCATCGCAAACCAGGAGTGATAACTGAAATCAGGTTGTGCATGGTCCGGACCCAACTTGATATCACCGTAACGTGAGAGACCAAGAAAAGTGACACTCAATAAAATCAAGGCCACCGCAAGAATGTAGAACCAGCTAGCATTCGTGAAGATTTGTTGCTGTAGTATTTTGAAATTTCTGTCTGCGACATCCGGAAATACGGCTGCGAAGGCGACAAGAAGAACAATTAACAAAGCAGAGGTAAAGAATACCGCTTTGTTAATCTGGCTTTTGGACTGATTTGGGATCGCATCATTTTCACTCATATCATTTATTCCATTAATTAAAATCTACACTGGATTAAAAAATCTTCCTCTCATATAATAGCAAAATTCAACTGACTATGCGTCATTGTGCGAGTTTTTCACCATAATGTTCATCCATTGGCGAACGGCGTTGTCTTGCCATCGGTGGCTACCCCGGCTACAACACCCCAAACGATAGCTCCTTGTCCATATAACCATCATTATTTTAAATCCAGCGGCGATCTTCACTAC
>NZ_JBGKEB010000051.1:0-4159 GCF_041399425.1 Enterobacter sp. KBR-315C3_2022 | reverse complement strand
GGCTGCCGACTATACGGAAGATGAACTCGATCTGAATGCCTACTGCATCAGCCGCCCCAGCGCGACCTACTTTGTCCGGGCCATTGGTGATTCAATGAAGGATATGGGCCTGCACTCTGGCGACCTGATGGTGGTTGATAAGGCGGAAACGCCTGTGCAGGGGGACATTGTCATCGCAGAGACGGGAGGGGAGTTTACCGTCAAGCGCCTGCAGCTGAAGCCCCGCATCGCCCTGCTGCCGATGAATCCCGCCTACCCCACGCTTTATCCTGAGGAACTAGAGATATTCGGCGTCGTCACGGCCTTTATCCATAAAACCCGGGGATCAAGCTGATGTTTGCGCTCGCGGACGTGAACTCCTTCTACGCCAGCTGCGAGAAGGTGTTCCGGCCTGACCTGCGGAACAAACCCGTTGTTGTGCTCAGTAACAACGACGGCTGCGTCATCGCACGTTCGAAGGAAGCAAAGCAGCTCGGCATCAAAATGGGCGTGCCGTGGTTTCAGCTAAAAGATGCGCAGTTCCCGGAGCCGGTCATTGCGTTCTCCAGCAACTACGCTCTGTACGCCTCCATGTCGAACAGGGTTATGGCGCACCTCGAGGATCTGGCGCCACACGTCGAGCAGTACAGTATCGACGAGATGTTTCTGGATATCCGGGGGATCGATGGCTGCATGGATTTTGAGGATTTAGGGCGCCAGCTGCGCGAGCACGTGCGAAGCGGAACGGGGCTGATTATCGGCGTGGGAATGGGACCGACAAAAACGCTGGCAAAATCGGCGCAGTGGGCATCCAAGGAGTGGTCACAGTTTGGCGGCGTCCTGGCTCTTACTCGAGGCAATCCAAAGAGAACAGAAAAACTCCTGTCCCTGCAGCCGGTTGAGGAAATATGGGGGGTTGGCAGGCGGATCTCGAAAACGCTTAACTTGATGGGTATCACGACGGCCCTGCAGCTGGCACGTGCGAATCCTGCCTTTATCAGGAAAAACTTCAACGTTGTTCTGGAGAGAACGGTCCGGGAGCTGAACGGAGAAGCCTGTATATCCCTGGAGGAGGCTCCGCCAGCGAAGCAGCAGATTGTCTGCAGCCGTTCCTTTGGCGAACGCGTCACCACCTATGAGTCGATGCGACAGGCTGTCTGTCAGCACGCAGAGCGTGCCGCCGAGAAATTACGTGGTGAGAAGCAGTACTGCAGGCACATCTCCGTGTTCGTAAAAACATCCCCGTTTGCCGTGAACGAGCCCTACTACGGCAATCTGGCCAGCGAAAAGCTGCAGACGCCCACGCAGGATACGCGAGACATTATCAATGCAGCCGTCAGGGCGCTGGAGCGTATCTGGCAGGACGGCCACCGGTACGCCAAAGCTGGATGTATGCTGAATGACTTTACGCCGACGGGTGTGTCGCAGCTGAACCTGTTCGATACTGCACAGCCACACAGCAACAGCGAGCAGCTGATGAAAGTTCTGGACGGGATCAACCATTCAGGGCTGGGGAAATTGTGGTTTGCCGGAAGGGGGATTGCGCCTGAGTGGCAAATGAAGCGGGAGATGCTTTCTCCGGCATATACGACACGCTGGTCAGATATAGCAGCAGCGAAACTAACATGAAATTTTGGCGGTTTCACCTTGAAATCGCCAACCTAAACTTCGAGATTACAATAAAAAAGAAGCAAAACGAATGAAGACAGCCCAACCGGTCAGAGCGGATGGCAGAATGATGCTCGCCCGGTCGCTATGCTCATGGTCAGGAAGCGATCGACAGGCGATTGAAATTCCTAACCATCAAGGAAAGGCCACCCGGGCAGTGGCCTTGGCAATGACTAACGCTGTGCGCGTTTAGCCATAACGCTTTCGGCAATTCTGTCGCCGATGGCTGAATCAATGTTACGCCAGTAATCAAACACGCGTGAGAGCACCGGTTCCTCCACGCCGTTAAGAACATGGCCGGTAACGTTTTCAACCAGTCGGTCCCGTGCGGCCTCATCCATAACGTTATTAACCAGCGCGTTAGCCTGGCCGAAGTCATCATCTTCGCGGTGAAGGCTGTACGGTGCGTGTACCATGTCGCCGCTGGCTGACCAGGTTGAATCAGTCGGATAACGCGCGCCGTCAGCTACAGGGCCTCCTTTAGAGTTGGGTGCATAAACCGGGTCAGAAACCGTATTCAAACGCATTGCACCGTCCTTGCTATAGCTATTAACCGGGGAGTGCGGGGCGTTGACCGGGATCTGTTTGTAATTGACGCCCAAACGCGCACGGTGCGCATCGGCGTAAGCAAACATGCGGCCGATAAGCATTTTGTCCGGGCTAATGCCAATCCCAGGAACCAGATTGTTAGGCTCAAATGCAGCCTGTTCTATCTGCGCATGGTTATCCGTAGGGTTACGATCCAGCGTCAGTTTGCCGACCTTGATCAGCGGATAATCGGAGTGCGGCCAGACTTTAGTCAGGTCAAATGGATTGAAGCGGTAGTCGTCGGCATCGGCAAATGGCATGATCTGCATGTAGAGCGTCCAGCTTGGGTGTTCACCGCGCTTAATCGCTTCGTACAGATCGCGCGTATGGTAATCGCCGTCCTGTCCCGCCAGTAAATCCGCGTCCTGCTGATGCAAAAATTCAACACCCTGATCGGTTTTGAAGTGATATTTGACCCAGAATTTCTCGCCCTGCGCGTTCACCCACATGTAGGTGTGGCTTGAATAGCCGTTCATATGGCGCCAGCTTTTCGGGATTCCGCGGTCGCCCATCAGCCAGGTGACCTGATGTGCTGACTCAGGAGAAAGGGTCCAGAAATCCCACTGCATATCGTTGTCGCGCAAATTATTATCTGCCCGACGCTTCTGAGAACGAATGAAGTGTTGAAACTTCATAGGATCGCGAATGAAGAAGACCGGTGTGTTGTTGCCCACCAAGTCGTAGTTACCTTCGCGGGTATAAAACTTGATCGCGAATCCACGCGGGTCGCGCCAGGTATCGGGACTGCCGCGTTCCCCGGCCACCGTCGAGAAACGCATAACCACATCGGTTTTAACGCCAGGCTGAAAGACCGCTGCTTTGGTAAAACCGCTAACGTCTTCCGTGACTTCAAAGTGGCCAAAAGCACCGCTGCCTTTCGCGTGCGGCTGCCGCTCGGGGATGCGCTCGCGGTTGAAGTTTGCCATCTGTTCGATCAGATAGTGATCATGCAACATCAGCGGGCCATCAGGGCCTACGGATAAGGAATGTTCATCGCTCGCAACCGGGCTGCCAGAATCGGTTGTGGTAGGCTTACGTTTATCATTGATCATGACGGTCTCTCCGACTTTATTTTTTGAGTCCAGTAAATAAAAGTAGTCCATACACACAAATTAGGTGTGTCTTTACGTTTTAATACATGGCTGTCTAAAGGAAATGAGACCATGGTCCCAGCCCGCTCTTGTTAGCATAAAAATCCGTCAGGACTGAACTGGTGTAAATAATTGTCACATCGGTGGGTGGGGCCGCAGTCCCAGTGGTGCCAAAGACGGTCAGGTCGTACGATCCCAGCAGTATTCAATACCGTGCCGTACGGAAGCGGGACCATGGTCCCAGCCCGTCGATAACAGCAGTGACATCCGTCAGAGCTGAGATTCCAATGGAGATGAATGGCATATTGGCCGTCAGTGGGACCGCGGTCCCAGTTGTGCCAAATATAGCAGAGCGAGCAATCCCAGCAGTATTCAGCACCGTGCCGTTCGGAAGTGGGACCATGGTCCCAGCCCGTCGATTACAGACGTAATATCTGTCAGAACCGAGATTCCGGTGGAAATGAATAGCATATAAGCCGGCAGTGAGACCGAGCTTCCAGTGGCACAAAATATAGTCAGAACGAGCGTTCCCAATAGTATTCAACACCGTGCCGTTCGGAAGTGGGACCATGGTCCCAGCCCATCGCTGACAGCCGTAATATCTGTCAGGACTGAGGCTCGGTTAAAAATGAATGGCACACCAAGCGGTTTAATTAAAACTTGGGGCTGCCAAGGTAGTGATCATCGCTATATTGACATCCTCCCCGCCCTGAAGGACGGGAATTCCTGCAGCGTTCAGACCGAAGCCTGAATCACCCCGGTGGGTTCCTGCTTCAACGGGTGGCCTGAATGCGCCATCCCTCCACAGGCAAGTACGGCATGTCCTGCCGCTA
>NZ_JBGKEB010000050.1:0-4287 GCF_041399425.1 Enterobacter sp. KBR-315C3_2022 | reverse complement strand
ATGTACCGCGTGCTTAAAAAAGACGCGCTGATGGTGAGCTTCTACGGCTGGAATCGAGCCGATCGCTTTATAGCTGCGTGGAAAAATGCCGGGTTCAGCGTGGTTGGTCATCTTGTCTTTGCCAAGACGTACACATCAAAGTCCGCTTACGTTGGTTACACCCACGAATGCGCCTACGTGCTGGCAAAAGGCCGCCCGCCGCTGCCGGAAACCCCGTTGCGCGACGTGATGGACTGGAGGTACACCGGCAACAAACATCACCCAACGGAGAAGCCGGTATCGAGCCTTCAGCCGCTTATCGAGTCCTTTACCAGACCTGGTGGCATTGTGCTCGACCCCTTTGCTGGCAGCGGCTCTACCTGCGTGGCCGCACTACAGGCAGGGCGGCGGTACATCGGTATTGAGCTGCTCGAACAGTATCACCGTGCGGGCGTTCAGCGGCTGGCCGCCGTTAAGCGCTCGATGTGTCTGCCTGCCGCCAACGGTGACTGGCTTCCGGAGGCCGCATGACCAACTACGCCGGAAGCGAAGCGCTGCGGGCCGACGTTGCCGCCCTGGCAAACAGCATGTGCGACCTGCGCGCAACGCTCAACGCGCTGGAATCCCGCTATCGCTACGACGCGGAGAACCTGACGGAGCGCCTGGCTCGCCAGACAATTTGCCGCATCAACGCGCTTTACCTCGAAGCATACCGGCAGGCGCTGGAGCTGGACGCCAGCTTTAAAGACTGAAACGGGCGGGCGCAAACGCCCGTCGGACAACGAATCTGGAGATTTACTATGTACGGAACACGCGAAGAAATCTGCACCCGGCTCGAAACAATGTTCACCGCTGATGAGCCGCTGGTATTGCTGATATGGACCGAAGAAGCGTTCTGTGTCGCCTGTAGCGAACTGGATTTAAAGCCGAGGCCTGACGAAATTCAGGGCCTGATGGAAGCGATCGGCAATACGGATATGGCCGTTTATCGCCGGGAAGGGGTGACAAATTCAGGCATCTGCGACCTTCTGGAACGACACCGCGAGGCCGTTGCTCTTGAAGTCAGCGTTCCCGCGGTGCTGCTCAGGCGCGTACTGCGGCGCCAGGAGGGCGATCTGGAAAATCTTATCGGGCAGGCATGGGAGGCCGGTCGCCCGACGCCTGAATGCCTTAAACAGGCGCTGCACGATGTCAGAGTGCTGATGGAACGGATCTGATGCAGGCCACAGGGCCGGGAGCAATCCTGGCTCTGCTCTGCCGATCCTGCAAAGCAAAGGATGTCGCCGGCTCCGCTTATCAGGCCGCGCCGTTACGCGGCGGGCAGGTACGCCGTGCCTCCACTTTAGCCGTGCTGCGTCAGAGACAAGGGAAGCTGGCGCCGTCACTCTCACCCGGTCGCAGTTTTTTAAAGGCCATATCCGCCGTCTTTCCGTCGTTTTCCGGCTCATTTTTCGCCGTCAAACCGTCCAGCCTGCTCCTGCTTTTTTACTGCGCTGCGGCTTCGGTGACGCCCTTGTTTCTGCCGCTGCCGCACGGCTGTCGTATCGGCACGGCGCAAAGGGTGCCGCATTTGAGCAAGGAGTTCGTGATGAATACCGCATACCGTTTCATTCACCGTCACACCCGAAACACCCTCATCGCGCGCGGCTGGCCAGCAGAGATGGATATTCAGACCCGCCTCAGCTACTCGCAGGGCGACGGCGTGGCGTTCTACGGCTCCCTGACGGCGGCGCAGCTGGTTCATCTCCTGCCGGAAATTGCCCTGCGCGGCCTGATGGACGACAGGAACATGCGCGAACTCGTCGATGAAGTTGCGGGCAGTCGCCTGAGCGTTCGCCTGTACCCAAACAGGCTGAGCCGCCAGTATGCGCACAGCGGCACAATTTCGCTGGACTACAACGATTCACCTGACGGACTGAGCGAGCGCCACGCCGTGATGCTCATGAAGGCGCTGCGGGCTGAAATCAATCACGTCTGCGGCTGCGTGGCGGCGGCGGGCTATCGCGTGCTCGAGGCGTTTTCACCGTCTGAGGAGCCTCTTCTTATCTGCCGGAAAACCCGAAATTTCACGCTCCGTATCGTTGAGGATGAACCGGAGGAAGACGCCGATACGTGGGATAACGAGGCTGTCGACAGGCTGCTGCTCGCTATTCTCGACGGCAATATTACCTACCGCACCATACTGATCCAGATTGAGGCGCACGGGCTGATGCTCGCGCAGAACACCGTCCGGTACGCATGGCGTAAGGACGGACTGCCCGTGCGCAGGTGGTTTGACCGAAGCTGGCTGCGCGTGGCGGTGCGCGATGCCAGAGAGGAGGTGCAGGTGCTTCTGGGGGCGCTCTCCTCGCTGCGGCCTGCCATCTGACGCTGATGCGGGGCACGTGCCCCGCATGTCCGGATATGCAAAACGGATGTCGCGCGCTCCGCTGTACCGGCGCGACCTCCACGGTGTTACGGCCGCGCAGTGAGTCACGTTCGTGCGGCCTGCGGCAAACGCCGTGCCTCTACTCTAGCCCGACCGCTGCGACTGCAAGGGTCCGCTGCGCCGACATCCTCGCCCGGTCGCAGTCATTTTCTGATGTCAGTCGCCGTTCTTCCCGTCGTTCTCTCGCTCAGTATTCGCTCGATAACCGTACAGACCGTCTCCGCTTTTTTTCTGCGCTGCGGCCTCCGGTGTCGCCCCTGCATTCTTCGCTTTTTGTCGGGCTGTCGTGTCGGCACGGCGTAAGCCGGAACTCAGACGACATCGACTATAGAGGATTTTTTTATGCGCACTACGACCACCACACCGGCTGTTTACGTGGGTACGTACCACAAATACAACTGCGGCAGCATTTTCGGAAAGTGGTTTGACCTGACGGAGTTTGACGGTCGGGAGGATTTTTATAAGGCCTGTCAGGCGCTGCACGCCGACGAATGGGATGCAGAATTTATGTTCCAGGACTGGGAGGGCATTCCGTCACAGTTCGCCTCCGAATCCTCCGTGGACTGGGATTTTATTCGGGCGTACAGGCGCGCGCAGGAGGAGGGCAGGGACGCGGCCTTTATCGCCTGGGCTGAATATACCGGCGAATGCGATTACGACGCTTTCGATGACGCATATCGGGGCGAGGCGAAGAGCGAGGAGGATTACGCATACGAGTATGTGAATGAGCACGCTTTGCTGTCTGCCATACCCGATGACCTGCGCTGCTATTTTGACTACGAGGCGTATGCGCGCGACCTGTTCAGCGATGGCCTGGTATTTGTCGACGGTTACGTATTCAGCAACTGATTAGGACGGGCAGGGAAAAGCCTGCCCGCAGGGAGATTTACATGAAACTCGACCAACAGACCCGCGACATCCTGCGCCAGTACAAAGCGCTCATTAATGCCCGCCGCCGTGATTCCGGCCAGCGGGAGCTGACCACCGCGCAGGTGGTTGATGAAATCTGCTACTACATGACCTGCCAGTGTGCGGTGTATATCGGCGGGCACTTCATCCTGCAGGGCGGAAAGGGGGAGTGATGCTCCGGCAGGCGGTGATGCCGCCTGTCAGTCCGCGCGCAAAACCCTGCAGGCTCGCGCCTGCGGGGCAAGGACATGCGCCGCGCTTCGCGCCGCTGCCCGTCCTTTTCCCCTGCACTGGACAGGCGTACACTTGATGCTCTTGTAATGGCTGTCGGAGAGTACCGTGTCAGAGTTTAATATCGCTGCCAAATCGAAAGATGAACAGGACAAAGTCGCTGTGGACCTGTTGGCTTCTGCTGTCGCGTTCAAAGAGCGTATGAATATGCCGGTTGTGCCAGAAGTCCTTGCCAGAGAGCAGCCTGAGCATCTGCAGGATTATTTTTTGGAGCGGGTGCGCCACTACCGTCAGCTCATTACAAAGCTGCCGAACGCAAACGACCCGAAATATATCGAGATGGCTGAAGCCAACGGTAAGGGGAAATGAATACTGTCACGTATAGTTGTTTTAACAGGGCGGCCTGTACAACTATATCAGAAAATAATCTTTGCTATTGCGCGGGCGTCCGGGCGGGCTGTCATGCTTCGCAAAGAGCCTGCTGCGCCGTCTCTGCCCGGGCCGTTCGCTCCCTGCGGTCACTCCAGGCCAGCGGGTTTTCATCCCTGACGCACCATCCCCGCTTGCAGCAGCCGTTCCGGCTGCGCCGCCCGGTCGCGCCGTATCCTGCGCTTCCGGCATGGCACCGATAACACCAACGGCATCGATGCCATGTAAGGCGCAACGCCGTTTCGCCGCGCGCGGCTTCCCGTCATTGCGGCGTGCCCCTGCTCATCCTCAGGATGTGCTCTCTCCCGTCT
>NZ_JBGKEB010000049.1:0-4570 GCF_041399425.1 Enterobacter sp. KBR-315C3_2022 | reverse complement strand
CGGAAGGAAGAATAAAAAAGAAATCATCCTTTCTGAACACACTATCCTTTTTATTAAATTGTTCGACCAGTGTAACAAGAATATATGGAACGAAAGGTATTGTTAATCCGAAATATCTCCAGATCCTGAGTTCGTCAGCTTTGCTCAGAGCATCCCTGAATTCCTGAATTTTTCCACCCTCAGTCAACGCCTGAAAATTGATAAAAATCTCATAAATGCCGTTCACGCCGGCTTTCAGGGATGAGGCATTCCGGCCGGACCATTCCCTATCGCTCAGCAGACGGCAGTTCCAGCTCATATCCTTCGCTGTCTCCAGGGCATACGTCAGCCGGAACAGGTAATTTTGCACAGAAATGTCGTCGGTGCAGCTGTGCCAGAGGTAGTCCAGCTTGTGCTTAAGGCGGGCGCGTATACCCAGTGACCGCCCCTGGTTCAGTATCAGGTCGATATCCTTGGCCAGATCACGCGAGAAACGTCGCTGCTTTTTGGCCAGAGCAAACCAGCGCGTAATGAAAAGATTCTCCTGCGATTCAGAGTTAATCAGCCCATCCTGTCGGGCAAGCTGAAGTGCGACAAGTGCACACCAAGCGAGATGGCCCGTTTTATCCCTGTTTTTCAACTTTTCAGCTTCCTGGTCAAATATGTAGATAGCTCTCGGCGACGGACCAATAGCACCGGTTCGATTTTTGGATTCGTTGATTATGATATGCATTGCTTGAATCGACAACGGTCTGAACCCATTCGACCGGTACAACATAGCGTGGTAGCTCGGTCAGAAAGTGGCCATATTCCTGATAGGGTCTATTTTATAACATTCCCCAATGTTTTTCGGAGGAGTGATATGGTGAACGTGAATTAAGCCTTTGCCAAAGTCTACGTTTTTTTTCGAAATCAAATCCGCAGCTCTAACAGATGGCACCATGGCGCCTGATATAGGCTTTTCTGGCTTCCGCACTTCTGTCATAGTCATTTACGATATAGTCTTTCGGGCACCTTCCATATACCGCTCTGGCATACTGAGTTCATCAGGATAAGCATGGCCGATCGTATCAGCACACCAGACGTCTCCCTCCTTCCAGAGATAGCGTTTTACAACGCGATACTCCAAACCTGCAATAGCTGCCACGCCTGGACTATCAGGCTTCCGTGAGTACAAAATTTTGAGTATGCAAACCTTATCCCCATCGTTAACGTAACTGAGGTGCTCAATCTCCTGCGTATGGCCCGGAGTTTTTTTTGTTCTAACTACCATTCTTATCGCGGGTTAACCATGCACTCCTGTTCGCGTTCAGTGTCCCAGGAACCCAAAATTACCCATTTTAAGACCTTCGCCGCAGGTGCTTAACGCCACCGGCCGAGGCAGTTGTTCGGAATTAGCGGAGAATATTTTCTGGCCTAATGAAGCGAAAAATTAGGGTCGGGGGAAATTTATTGGCGAAGGCAGGGCCATCCCTGAACAGCCAAGAGAACTGTGTGATTATATCAGCACGTCATGTGGGAGAACCTCCTACATGGCATAGATGCCGTTTGTGTTATCGATGCCATGCCATAAAGGGCGAACTAGCGTCGCAGCCAGAACTACTGCTGCAAGCGAGGGGGTTATTATGAAAAAGATGGTAACCCGCAGGCCTGAATGGATCGCAGGGAACGAAAGGCCCGGACAGAGACATCTTGGCTGGTTAAATGCAGGGCAAGACGGCCCGCCGTAGCGTACATTAAAAAAAACCGGGCAAGCCCGGCATAACGCAAAAATGTTCCAACAACTTTTCACACATCCACGCTCTGGGCGATAGAGTCTGTATATTACAATGAAGCCATACATAAGATAAGGTTTAATATGTCGTTAAATTACAATTTAAAGTCCAATCTTGTTTTCTTACCTCATAATACTGTTAAGTTAATATTAGACACACTTCGGGGGGAGCCGCTAACTTACCGATATTTCCGCTCAATTACGCGCTGGATGCTTACACGAAATCACCTGCAAAGAGACATCAGCAATGTACGAAATTCATTGTATTCAGGGTATTTTGGCACTTTCGGAAAAAACCTACAAAATATTATAGGTGATCGTACTTAGTTTTTTTTACCTGTTACCGAAACCCCTCGCCCCTTTTCTGAAGTAAGCCCTGAAAAGGGACGAGGGTTCGGACAAGCCAGACGGACACGCCGTCACAGGATGTAATCTTAAAGTTGATCATCTAGTTTGATTTTGCAAACGGAGATATACAGGCATCTACTCACAGAGTTATGCACCGTTTCTGTGGATAAGCCACATTCTGTTTTGCTAACCAAGACCACAACCTCACCTCAGCAAGACCCGCCGAGAATCCCCGCTCAATAAGGGGGGGGAGGAAAAGCGAAAAGCCCCCAGGGCTTTAAAATTCAATCAGGCGTTGATTGACTCTGAACCTAGACTCCGAACATTTCTAACGTTGCTCCCCCTCGCTCGCGAACCACTTCCCCTGCAGCACTTCCGCCTTCAGGCTGCGGTGAAAGCGCTCCAGCTTGCCCTGCGTCTGCGGATGGTACGGCCGGGAGTGTCCCACCTTAATACCCAGACGCATCAGCCACAGCTCCAGCGCCGTCCAGGTGCCGGTGGTGTCGCCCCACGGCGCGCCGTTGTCCATCGTCATCCGGTCCGGCAGGCCGTAGCGTTCAAAGACGCTGACCAGCCGCTGCTGCACGGTCTCGCGCCGCTCGTCGGTGCAGTGCGCCAGGCACAGGGAAAAGCGGGAGTGGTCGTCGAGCAGGGTGAGCGGGTGGCAGCGGCCGCCCCCGGCAGCAGGCCGTGGCGGGCCATCAGGCTATGGACGGTGCTGAAGGCGGGCATGCGGTGGCCCTGATCTTCGAGCCAGCGCTTAATCTTGCGGGCGCCCCAGCGTTCGTGGCGGTCATGGGCCATGCGCAGCAGGGCGGTGACGTCGTCAGACGAGCGGTTCGGGGAGTGGTGCGGCGTGCGCGGGCGGTTCTGAAGGCCGGAGGCACCTTCCTCCGCCCAGCGGCGAAGCCACTTGTAGCCGGTGGCAGGTGAAATGCCGAAGCGACGGCAGAGGGAACGGATGTTCGCCCCGTCCTGCGAGGCGAACAAAACAAACTCGGTACGTAATGACATGGTATCTCTCGCATCCCAGGGCATAAGCGACTCCATAAACGGGTTCTTATGCCTTAGTTGTAAGTGTCTACCATGTCCCCGAACAAGTGTTCACTATGTCCCCGGGCTGTTCAAGAGTAGTGAGGATGCCAATCTAACAAAGTATGTGATGCCGTTTCGGCTAATCGACTTCAGTACTCCATTTTTTTACTAAGATTAATCTGGGCATGGACTAATCCTACCTTATCTTTAGCTTTAAAATGGAGATTACAATGGATCTTGTAAAAGAAGCGGAATTAAATAGGCGTGTTTCATGGGGCAGTATCATTGCTGGCGTGGTGACGGTAATCGCAATGTCCCTTCTACTTGCTACACTAGGGTCGGGCTTGGGTTTTTCAATGCTTTCACCTCAGTCTGACGATGTAATCAACGGTGCTGACAAGACCGTTCTAATCTGGTCGGTCATCTCGATAGTACTAAGCCTGGCCTGCGGCGGTTTTGTGGCTGGCAGGTTGGCTGGGGTAGACGGAAGCATCCATGGATTTCTTTCATGGGCGACATCCCTGCTCGTGGCCTCAGTGCTGGGCTTCGCCGCCGCAGGCGGCGTTCTGCACATGGCTGGAAATGCCATTGGCGCGGCAGCTTCTGCCACAGGTACCGCCGTAAATGGGCTGGGTAGTGCTGCAGGAAAGGCATCAGATATCTCCCAAAATATCGCTGACAGGCTCGGACTGAACACTCAACTCACAGCCCCAGATGCTGAGGGACAGGTACTAGAGGCGCTACGTAAGAGCAGGATTAAAGAACTTCAGCCGGAGTTTCTGCAGTCCCAGCTTCAGGCAGCTGGAAGTGATATTGCGAGCTCTGTAAAAGATTTGGCTGTAAACCCGGGCAATAGTGACGCCATTTTGAATAAGTTAAGCGATAAATTAAAGTCACGGGCGGACACAGTCAGCAAAGGCATCAACAGGGATGAGGTGAAAAAAGCGCTGGCAGATAATACTAGCCTGTCACAAGAAGAAGCAGACAAGGCCGTTGATAACTTCATTCAGGCTCGCGACAAGACCGTTCAGGAGGTAAGCGACCGTATGGCGCAGCTCCAGAGCAGTCTTAACGATGCGAAGGCACAATATGCTGAATTAAAAAAACAGGCAAAAGAGAAGGCTGATGAAGTAGCCAGTGCGGTTGCAAAGATTGCACTATGGTCATTTCTCGCTCTTCTGGTGGGGGCTATAGTCAGTACACTGGCAGGTTTGTGGGGAGTAAATACTCACCCTTCAAACCGGAAAATTAGAGCCTGATTGAAACCGAAGTCCCCGTCCTTAAGGATGTAATGCCGTTCACTTAAGCTTCACGTAGCTTAATGCTGAACGGATATTTAGGCGGAACATAAAGCACCGAACGATCGTATCTTCGGTGCTTTCTTTTTTCCGGCAAAATGAAGGATTTTACATTTTCCCTCATTCCTTTCAGATG
>NZ_JBGKEB010000048.1:0-5011 GCF_041399425.1 Enterobacter sp. KBR-315C3_2022 | reverse complement strand
ACCATCCGGTTCCTTTAGCACATGTTATAATATAATTTAGTTCTTGACGATAATTATTCCCATCTATCTTATTGATACCCAATCGTTGACCGAAGTCTACATCGATCAAACCATTGTCGTTGATAGTGCATGGAGGAGGTTCTATTAAAGTACCGTGAAATCGCATATCCCCATACCCTGCTCCCGACACAGAAATACTTAGACCCAATAGTGTAATTAGGACCCCTGTATGGCATATCATCAATATTTTCATATGCATCCTATTTCACGGGTAGGCAACACTCATGGTCGCTCCCGCCGTAAATTCTCCACCACGCAGAGTCACACCATTTTGCTTAACCGGTACAGCCCAAAGATCAGGCAGACTGGTAGGTGTTACATTTTGCCACCAAGTATTGATTGCGAAGGGGGACAATATACCGTCCTTCTTCACTTTCAGAGCGACACCTAATCCTTCACTCGTACTTTGAAGAACTGTGTTGTCAAAACTAGCTGGCAAACCTTGAACCTGTAAATTAAGCCGTGTGTTTACATCAGCTCCACTGCAGCGAACAGTATAATTAACCGGCGTGCTCTTGTTCTTACCATCTACTTGTGTAGTCAACACTTCACCAAATTCTACCTCTATCGGTCTGTTGTCGTTGATCGTGCAAGAGGGAGGTTTCATCACCGATACTTTCACAATCACCGTCGCCATACTTGAGGAAAATGCCATTAGCGGCACAGTTGCAAATAACGCAACTAAAAAGTGCCATATATAGCAACTGAGATATCTCAAATCATACATACCGCCGCCTTAGTCATAGCTCAAGTGAAAATCCACTACTGCTTTGAAGTTACCAACGACCAGCTCAGCCGGCGTCCGTTCCGGCGTCACGGTGTAGCTCAGGATGTCCTGCCCAGGCATCAATAATAATGGTTTACCATTACTGCCCAGTCGAACATCCTCCCCTCGATCATTTTCAAAGCGTAGACCCACTCCGGAAATACCCTCTGCTTTGACAAGTTGGGGATTATCCAAATCGCGTGTAGCACGGAAGCTCACTGTGAGTGCAGGCTGCGTGTTAGACCAGGTCGAGCTATCTGTGCGACTATCATGCTTACTCCCCACGCTGCGCAAACAATCGACTAATCGTAGTTCGAATCGCACAGGATTCCCCCTGGCACCAATACTCTGCATGCGACCTGTACCAATATCATTCAAAATGATATCTTGACGAGCACTTTCCATCTCAAGTCGACAGGCACTTTCAGTAAGAGCACCATGTACATATAGTGTCCCGTTAGCCCCCTCTACGTACCAGTTATCTTGTTTAGCTTGGGCATCCGACATCAGGCCTATCAGTATTGCAAGACATCCAAGATATAGGTAATGGCTCGATTCCTTTATGCGGATGGCTGGTGCCGGATTATTATCGTATTTCTCTACCATGTTACCTCCGCGCCACAGCGCCAAAAATTCATTCGCCAAATCAGACAGATAGCATTGATATCATCAGCCGACGTTCTTATCCGTCACTACCTTGCAGACTGTACCACTGCAACTAAAGCTAAGTTGCGGGCGTCCACCATAGTCATTGACGTAGGTCAGAACCGGGCTATTGCCTAAACTGGACACGCTAACAGTTAATGGTAACCGCCCCTTCGGGGGCACCATCACTGGTTCAAACCCTTTGACACCTTCTACATTTTTATTTGTAGCTCCATCCACAATTGTTATGTAGTAAGGCGTCGGGTTGTTAACAACATAGTTGTTGCCCTGTTTTGTCAGGGTCAATTGCTCCTGAGGTGGCGGAGCGTTCTTGTCCATTGCGACTGAAGCAGGACGATAAAACAGTTTGATGCGTGTCTGCAGCGCTATCTGCAGAGTATTAGGTTTATCGCTTTTTGGTGGTATCTCCCGCAAATTGAAGTAGTAGAGAGTTTCTCGGTCTTGCTTGAGCGATTGCACCGCCGGTAGAGCCTGAATTTTAACTTGGCTCGGCTTACCGGGCTCGATACGCTGCACTGGTGGCAATACCGTCAGGGGACTCTGGATTTTGTTTCCCTGTTCATCTTCAATCCATCCTTGCGCAAGATATGGCAGTTGTTTGTTCTGATTAGAGACACTGAGACTAACTGATTTCTGATCACCATCAAAAATGACTCGCGTGCGATCAAGGGCAATAGCAGCCTGAGCATGCTGGACAGTAAAAGTACTCAGAATACTAACGGCCATGACCGTCGATATCAGTTTTTTTTTGTTCAAGGATACTGCTGCGCATCCATCGTATGGACGTAGAGTCGACATTTTCAGTTTATGCATCATTTTCCTCTTCCCAGCCCTCAGGGGCTCATAATTGTCTGTAAGCGCAACTTCTCATTACTTGATAATGTCACTTTGTAATTGACATTAAAGTTGTAGATTCCTTTATTACAGATACGAACACTCTCGCTTATTTATTGTCCTCGGTAGAGATATCTGCACTTATCGAATGACAAGGTAAGAAAAGACTGTTCGTCATCATATCAACTGGCAAAGGCATCGGAATATTCACTTCACACTGTGCTCTTCCAGACCAGTGAACAGTCATAATCTCTCCGGCGTTGATACCGCTCAGGTATACCCCACCACCATCATTAACTATGCCGGTTTCCTGTTTACGAGTGTTGACAACAGTCGCACCAAAAGGTGGCTCCGAACCGTCCTCCAGCCTGATGACGGCCATCGCTTTTTCGCCGTAAATCACATCAAATTGGCGATAGCCAATTGCTCCCTCAGTCAGGGTCGCCTGTACAACGGATTTATTCGCTCCAGCCTTATCGCTAAGATTATTCAAATCGATACTTGCCTTATTACGGTAGTAACTGTTCACATCGCCAATTACCGCTTTCCCCCATGCATTAGTATTGCTTGTACGCCCGTAGCCGCGTACTGGAACACCCGGAACACCATTGGTATCAATGAGCATTCGAGTACCACCCAGCATCCCAATGCGGTGCAGTGCACCACCTTCTTTAGTCAGCGTTGCACCGCCCTGTAGGGACAATCCCATCGCACTATGGCGCCCTTCTTGATAACTGGCGTTAGCGCTCATACGGGTCATATCACCTTCGTGATTGAGGTATCCACTCAGGCTAGCACCATGCCGTGAACTTCCAGCGCTTAAGCTATAATTAGTACGCTCATCTAATCTGTTATAATAATTTCCCTGATGCGTTACGTCATTTTTGTTAATAGAGCTGCTGTAACCTAATGTACCGTTATTACCCCACGGGAGCGTAAATGATAAGTACGCGCCGTTATCGTTCACACTATTATATTTATTATTGTATGCCGATAGAGACATACTGATATTACGAAGCGCACCTAAATCAAAATAGTGTGATAGCGTAAGGTTAAAGCGATTATTCTCAGGTCGATCCCAAAACGTTTCATGGCTGTAATTGAGATAAGTGCTCAGCCCTAAGTCACGGAATTGTTTGCTTAGGGTAATGGTGTACATTTCTTTGCCATTACCAATTCGCGCACCATAATATCGCGCATCTAAGTATTCGCTCATGCTCATAAAGTTTTTTTGCGAGAAGCGATAACCAGCAAAGGTCACCTGACTATCGTACTCGTAAAAATCTTTCGAATAACTTAGGCGATATGAACCACCGCTCATTGTGCCATCGACCTGTGGTAATTGAGCTCGGGATTGCGTAGCATCAAACGACAGGGCACCAAGAGCCATCAGGTCACGGCCAATACCAGCCGAGAGAGAATTATAATCGCTGCTTAATATAGCGCCGCCATAAAGCGACCAACCATTACTCACCCCCCAAGAAAACTCTCCAGCACCGAAAACCGGTCCACGCGAGTGATGATCAAAATCATTCGGCTTTCCGCTTGCCAGTTTAAACCTCAATGAACCAGGGCGTGTTAAGTATGGAATGGATGCAGTGTTCATACTAAACTCCTGCACGGTTCCATCTTGCTCTTCAACACGAACTTTTAGTTCACCGCTAACAGCATCATTGATGTCCTGAATGCGGAACGGACCGGCTGCAACTTGTGTTTCATAAAGTATCCGTCCCTGCTGACTTACGGTTACTTTAGCGTTCGTTTTCGCTACCCCGACAACTTCTGGAGCATAACCGCGTAAGTTCGGTGGAAGCATATTATCATCCGACATCAAGCTCGCACCGCTGAAGCGGAAGCTGTCAAAGATGCCGGAGTCTAGATAGTTTTCTCCGATCGTAAGCTTGGAACGAAGCATAGGGATAGCCCTATATGCGTAATAGCGGGTCCAGTCTAATTTATGTTCGGTGGATTGCCTCGAACCAGTTCTGTGGTCTATATTACTCTGCCAGTCGGCACGTAGACGCCATGCACCAGTATTGAATCCAGCAGTACCATTGCCACTAAGACTGTAACCACTACCATTGCCATGAGCCTGTCTCTGAGTTCGTGCGTTAAAATTATAATCCAGCACCGCTCCAGAAATACCTTCATCCCAAAGAGAAGGTGGATCCCAGTTCTCTGCGGTATATTCCAAAAATGCTTGCGGTATGCTCACATATAGAGTGGATGTAGGCAAATCACCACGTACTTCCATACCGGGGATACTGGACTCATCAAGACATTCGCCCTGATGCCACCATTTAAGATTTTTGAGTTCACTGTCTTTAATCCCCAAAAGTTCTGTCAGATTTTTATTAATGCAAGCCCGACTGCCGTTAGGGTCTGATTCTGGCGCATAAAAAGGTATCTGTTGCTCTGGTAAATCGTTTTTATTGATATGCACGACCATACCGTAGGTGCCAGGCATAATGAAGCCACCTCGAGCAAACTGGCTTAGATCTATGTTTTTGCGGTCATGCACATCCAGTACGTCTGTATTAAACTCAATATCGCCCGCTGCATATACGATAGTCGAAGATGCACTAAAAACTAACGAGATGCAGAACTTCAGAAACTGGAGATTCGCCAGCGTCCTTGCAGGTGACACTCTCATAATCTTAAATTTTCCTTAAATTTATGCTTAAA
>NZ_JBGKEB010000047.1:0-5667 GCF_041399425.1 Enterobacter sp. KBR-315C3_2022 | reverse complement strand
ATACATAATAATTCCATTAATACAAATGATAACGATAAGTTAAACAGTCTTACATCACTCAGTAATGGGTTATTATATTTTCAGAATAATGAAGTCATCTTTTAAAAGGTTCGCTTGATTTTATTATAAGTATAATAAAAAGAACATTTTGAAAATATTGAATTATTATTCTCCAGTTCAAAACGATGACTTCGGATCGATATACATAAATACTCTTCCCCTGCCCTAAAAGGTTGGAACGACGTCATAAAAAATCTGAACCGGTAAATTTAGCCCCAGCCGCTTAAGTCAGATATGGTGGGTGAAAATTCGTGGTGCCTGTAATCGGCACCACCGTTTGAAGAGATCTCTGACCTGCTTTTACTATCAGCGACAAATACTATCGCTAAGTTTTTTTTCTGGATTAATCAGATAATTCACGACGGCTTTATTTATACAGAGGTTTGTGCCTGATAATGCCAACGTATGCCCGTCCCCTTCTAGCGTTACAAGTGGACTGTTGAATAGCGTGGCCATTGCCCTGGCATTGTTCCATGGAGTGGTTGCATCATAGCGTTGTGCAACAAACAGTAGCTGATTAAGCCGGGGAACATTCGCAGGGCGCTTCGCGAGAACGTTATTCCTCCACGGCATGACCTCACACAATCCGATGGGGATTGTTACATCCGGCTGAAAATTTGTTGCAGCAAAAGCATTTCTTATGCGCATCTTCTGGATAAAGTTCTCTTCCTGACTAAGAGTGGGCAAAGACTGATCGACACAGCTGATAACGTTTAGCGCATCTGAATCCCCGTATGCTTTTACATAATCATCCAGCCTATTGCTGATCTCTTCACTGACAATACCGGCGCTAAACTGCCTAACCGCAGTAGCCAGATCTGGCCAGGTTGAGCGCCATAGTAATAGATCTGTCGTGAGCGATAACAGCTCCTCGTCAGACACTTTCTGTCCCTCAGTGCCATAAGAAAGTGGATGCGAGTGCAGCTGGCTCAACAGATTTCGGTATTGTTGACTAGCGAGAGCCTTATCTGATGAAAGAGGACAGCTGCCTGTTTCTGCGCACCAGGCGGCAAAACGCTCAAACGTCTGCTGAAATCCTCGTTCCTGATTAAGCCTCATTATATTATCATTTTTGGCTTCATCCAGGTCGACAACACCATCCAGAACTATAGCCCTGATTAGCGAGGGGAATCGTTCAGCATAAAGTGCGGCGACCTGGGTGCCATATGAATAAGCAACCGCTGTTAGTTTTGGTTCATTGAGTGCCTGGCGAATACGGTCAACATCACTGACCGCTTCATCGGTACCTATATGCCTGAGAACCTCAGCACCGGTGTTATCGATGCAGGCTTTGAGCATGTTCCGGGCTTCCTGCCATTCATCAACAGGAGTGGCATATCCATTTTCTGCCACCTTGCAGTTTATTCTCGGAGTCGACTGACCGACACCGCGCGGATCGTATCCCACAATATCCCAGGATTCTCTCAGTTTATTCACGGCAAAGTCGTGATGTAATCCAGGGTTGATACCTGGCATGCCCGGACCGCCGCTGATCATGATTAAACTTCCCTTGCGAGCCCCTGTCGCGGGTAATAGTGTCAGCGCAAGCCTGACTGTTTGATGGTTCCCATATGATTCAATGCTGCTGCCATCTCTATACTTTAACGGTACGTCGAGGAAGCCGCATCGAAGATTTTGCGTAGGTGACAGATCAAACCAGGAGTGGAACTTGCTGTTTAAGCATGATTCCCATTGAATTGGCCCCGCCTGGGCAGCGCTGGAAATGAAGCTCGTTATGAGTAATAAAAGTGACAGCGTTTTTAGCATAAAGATTATCCTGTTCATCCCTGTTAAAGAAAATGCACTACCCTTACGATAATTACAGCTGGATACAACGCTCACTAAGGCGGTCACTATCATAAAGCGGCGACTACTTTCGTAATAGTCTAAGATAGAATGAGATTAAAAAATAAGATCAGGTAAGTATACAATAACTAACCACCTGATCTTATTTAAAATATATATTAAGCAACAGTGTATATTAAAAAATATACTTTATTCCCATCATAGCTTGTGTATCGCTGTAACCCTGATCACCTATCTGCTGGGCAACATTACCCCACAGATTAAGATTTGGATTTAGCTGACCTTCAACACCAGTTTTAATCTCACCAATATTTCGGGTCCCAGCTATTTTAACCTCGACACCATCCATTCGCGTTCCAAAAGTTTTGGTGTTATGTAGCCAGTTAATTTCCACAAAGGGTTCGAATACTCTGTTTTTACCCTCATCCACGAGGCTGTGTCCTTTGATGAAGGCCCTTGCACCTAAACGGGACTGAATATTTCCATCTCCTTTACCACTCACGCGAGTTCCATTAGATTCATGGTGGTCATCAGCTTTTACGCCCATCCATGTCAGTTGTGCCACAGGTTGAACGTAATAACTTTCTCGAGTATTTTTCTCACCGGTCTTCCATGTGTAACCGGCTTCAACAGATGCAGTTATCCCTTTGGATTTATAACCTTCCGACGCCAGTTTTTCGCCGCTCACCGTATTGCTAAACCAGTTATAAAGCATCCAGGTATCAACATATCCACCTGTTTTTTCCTGGTTATCCTGAAGCCATGTCCCGTACATGCCGACACTATAACCGTTGACGCTACCATCAGCCCGGTAACCGCTATAACTACTACGGGTATTGCTTTTTTGGTTAGCGTATCCACCCATAACACCAATATGAAAGCGATTGTTAGCATTACTGCTCCACTGAGCAACATCCCCACCCAGCTGTAAAACATATCGATTTGCCTGAGTTTTCAACTGACCAGTACTGTCCTTAAACCTGTTATGGCCACCGATATTTCGTAACCACATGCTGGTTACTTTCTCTTCACCAGTTAGTGCATCAACATAATGCGTTTCGCCCAGGCGATCGTGTAGCCTGTGAACAAAAAGCGTATTTGCGGCCAGAAGGTTTGCTGCATACTCGGTTCCTTCCGGGCGAATTATTGGTTCAGGCTTAGGTGTAGGCTCCGGTCCAGGTTCTGGTGTAGGTTCCGGTGTCGGCTCTGGTGTAGGTTCCGGTGTCGGCTCTGGTGCAGGTTCCGGTCCAGGCTCTGGTTTGGTATTTACAAGATACCAGTTACTGTAGTCAGTATCTTTACCCCGACTTAAGTAATATTCGTAGGCGCCTCCAACAATACGACCTTTTTGTAAGAAAACGCCATTGGATTGACCAGCTACGCTGATAAGTTCGATTCCGTGGGTAGTATAATCCCCTGTTCCACCAACGTTATTCACGTGCACATATGTTGTCCCGGAGGTATCACCACCGATTTTCATTCTGTCGGTTTGAGAGGAATCATCACCCAGTACAGTATTGAAATAAATTTGTCCGTGATTGCCCGCATAATCGCCTGAGACAATAAGTTCGTTGCCGACTTGCTCTTTGGATATAGCCCCGACTCTACCCAGAATAATGCTTCCATCATTCATAAATTTATTATCGATAACCAGCTGAGATGGCGTAAATTTGTCAGAATAATAACTACCTACTCTTAATACTCCGCCTTCTTTAACAGTGGTATTTCCTAAAGATCCTTCGGCAGATAAAGTACCTTCATTTTGGACAAAGATATTCCCCCCCAAGGCATTAGATGAGTCTACACCACCTTCGGCAACCGAAAAATCTCCGTTATAATCTTTGCTGTCGCCGCTGAGATATAATACAGATGTTCCGTTTTTTTCAGTCTGGCCGGAACCTGCAAATGAACCGGCATAAAGGCTATCGACATTCTGGTCAATAATAAGGCTAGCGTCTGTTACATCGACGATACCTCCTTTGCCAGAAAGCGATGACATAACTAAATTATGATTATTGAGATTGAGCTTTCCTGCATTTACGGTGTAGGGGGTATTATTTACGAATGCATCTTTACTTTCTGAACGCAGTTCCCCACCTTCAACCCGGGTTCCACCCGAATAGCTATTCACCCCGGATAACGCCACCAAACCTTCGCCTGACTTAACTATCCCGCCTTTACCAGATAATGAACCGTTAAGATACATTTCTTTCGCGTCATCGGCTTCAAGGACGGATTCAGAGAGAACGTTCATATTAACTTTGGTGGATAAGCGGTTATCGCAATATTTACAATCATTAACACGCAGAGTGCCGCCATTCAAATTAAATGCATATTTTCCATCCCCTGCAACGATAGCGTCCTCTTCAGGCGATAAAATACTGTTTGCGATTGTGATAAAACCATTTTTATTGAGATTAACAATTGCAGACGTTCCTGCACTACTGGCCATGAAAAGGCCTGAGACGGGATTTTCGAAACCATCCTGATCGGTGTTAGCCTTGCCTTCAAATATTACATCGGCATAGTTATCTACATTAAGAACAGCTGAGCCAGCACCTTTTTGAGTATATTTTACGTCAATCGACTGGAGGGTATCAAGGGCATCTGCCGCAAGAGACATCTGGCTTCGGACAATGAGCTGGCTGTTCTCGCCTGAAACATTGATTTCAGCTGAAGGTGGCTTTAGTGCAGAAACTGAATCATCCTGAACAAGAGTTGTTGAAG
The DNA here is from genome assembly GCF_041399425.1 of Enterobacter sp. KBR-315C3_2022. Classification (NCBI taxonomy): domain Bacteria; kingdom Pseudomonadati; phylum Pseudomonadota; class Gammaproteobacteria; order Enterobacterales; family Enterobacteriaceae; genus Enterobacter; species Enterobacter sp. KBR-315C3_2022. The sequence goes on along the minus strand of NZ_JBGKEB010000047.1, from coordinate 1,074 downwards.
CACTTATTCTTCCTGCCGACAACTTGCCGCCGTCGGTAATATTAACAGTACCTGAACCAATGAATCCTATGTATAAAGAGCCATTTTCTACGGAGTCTCCAAGATAAGGATCGTTATTTATTATATTAAGTTCACTCCCCTCACCAGAAACATTAACAACCCCCGTATTACTGGTGTTTCCAAAGCCTACATAAGCTCCGTTGTTTGAGAAAATATCAGGCGCAACAACATTTAAAACTGCACCCTCTATAATATTTAGCGTGCCATCCACATGACTATTGCGTTGTGTATTCCAGTCCATTAGGCCACTGCTCCCTACACTAAGGTCAAGTATAGTTATAGGTCCAGTACCCTGACCTACTATGTTAATAATTCCTGTTGTATTACTCACTGAATTATTACCAGCAGATACAGTTCCTGTCGAAAAATAAGTATTATTGCTCAGGTTTTTTGTTGATTCAGATAAGGTTAAAATACCATTCCCGCCATCAACGCCAACATTGAATGCGTGATTGTAGCCAGATGAACCTTTTAAAGTAAGGTTACCATAATTACCATCCCCTCCGCCTATGATATATCCTTTGTTCTTCCAGTCCCAGGTACCTACCTCAACGACTTCTGTCGAGTTAAAATATAACGGAGCCGATTCCACTGAGTAACTCAAAAGGAAAAATGGTATGATTAATTTCGGTGCATTATTCATCTAAAACAACATCCTGTAAATTATAGACATTGCTGGACTTTATCATGCTAGTTGAAATGAAACAATTAGTTACTCTTACCCAAGAGACTACCACGTTGTTAATGTTGAAATTTTATGTGGATTCAATGTTTTTTGAATGAACGGTCATTGTTTTGAAATCAAGGCATTTACAAATTAACAACTAAACATCGCAATTTAATTAATTAATTTTACTAAATTATAACTCTTTTAACAATTATCCAGCATATACTTGTGGTTATACCAATTTTAGAGAGGGTTACCCCTAAGCGTTGACTATAAAACACCCAAGTGGTTACATGCTTAAAATAACATAATGCCTACCATGAATAACTTATATTTCATTATTATAC
>NZ_JBGKEB010000046.1:0-8060 GCF_041399425.1 Enterobacter sp. KBR-315C3_2022 | reverse complement strand
CCCCCGGAGAGTGAGGCGGCTGAATATAGGTAACGAGTTGAAAAGAGTGGGAAAGGAGTACAGTAATATGGTCATGGAGGTATGACCATATTACTGGGGATCCCTCAGCCCCCTGGGAGAGGGTTAGGGTGAGGGTGAAACTACCGCTTCTTACCCACCGCCCTTCTGCGCTTATCTAAATCCCTAATCAGCCTGTTCACGCCGCTATCGGCAAACATCGCCTCAAGGCTTACCGACAATTTGCGGCGCCAGTTCTTGTACTGATAGCTGGTCCCCGGAATGTTCACCGGCTCGGCCATATCAATCCAGTCCTCCGGCTGCAGCCCAAGCAGCGCGCTGTTGCTGTCGGCGATATAGCGCTGCAGCCCGCGGTTGAGCGTGGCGGTCATCGACATCAGCGACGCCTTGTGCCCGGCGCTTTTCGGCAGGCAGCCGTGCTGGTGCAGCGCATCCAGCAGCCCCTGCTTCGACAGCTCGCGGTCCTGGTACAGCTCAAGCAGAACGTCTTCATCCGGATAAAGCCCCAGCGTTTTGCCGAGCGTCAGATCCCCGCTTTCCCAGTAGCCCCTCAGCGTAGGCAGATCGTGCGTCGTTGCGACGGCCATTGACTGTTCCGGGTACGCCTGCGGCGCGCGGAAGGTTTTCTCGTGGTCGTTCTCGAAATAGAGCACTTTGTAAGAGTAAACGCCGCTGTCGCGCAGCTTGCTGACGATCTCCACCGGCACGGTGCCGAGATCTTCCCCGATCACCATGCACTGATGGCGCTTGCTTTCCAGCGCCAGGATCGACAGCAGATCGTCCACCGGATACTGCACGTAGGCGCCGTGGTCCGCCGTTTCGCCGTACGGGATCCACCACAGGCGCAGCACGGACATCACGTGGTCAATGCGCAGCGCGCCGCAGTTCTGCATGTTGGCGCGCAGCAGGTCGATAAACGGCTCGTAGGCGCGGGCGGCCATCACGTGCGGATCCATCGGCGGCAGGCCCCAGTTCTGACCGAGCGGGCCAAGAATGTCCGGTGGCGCGCCGACGGAGGCCTTCAGGCAGTACAGCTCGCGGTCGCACCAGGTTTCCGCCCCGCCTTCCGCCACGCCAACCGCCAGATCGCGATACAGGCCGATCGGCATTTTATAGCCCTGGCTCACCTGCCAGCAGGCGGCGAACTGGCTGTACGCCAGCCACTGCAGCCACAGGTAGAAATCCACCTCGTTGGCGTATTTTTCACAGAAGGCTTTCACCTCCGGGGTGTCGACGGAACGATACGCATCCGGCCAGACCGGCCAGCCCCAGCGCATTTCGTCTTCCTTCACCTGATACGCGTGCAGCGCGTCAAAGGCCGCCTGCCAGTAAAGGCTTTCGCCCTCCTGCATCACAAACTCGCGGAAGGCCGACATCTGCTCGTCGTCGCGCTGGGAAAAGCCTTTCCACGCCATACGCAGCGCCGCCATCTTCAGCGCGGTGACGGTGGCGTAATCCACCCAGTCGGCCTCGCGGGCCTGCTTCAGCGCCTGCTGGGTGGTCGCGAGCGTCCACCAGGCCTGCGCCTCTTTGCTGTTTTTGAAATCGTCCAGCGCGTTCACGTCGATATAGATGACGTTCAGCCAGCGGCGGGACGACGGGCTGTACGGACTGGCGCTTTCCGGGTTCGCCGGGTAGAGCGCGTGGATCGGATTGAGGCCGATAAACGCGCCGCCGCGCTCGCCTACTGAGGCCAGCATCTTTTTCAGATCGCCGAAATCACCGATGCCCCAGTTGCTGTCGGAGCGCAGCGTGTAGAGCTGCACGCAGGCGCCCCACAGCTTTTTGCCTTCCCGCAGCGCCTGCGGCTCGTAGCAGCGCTTTGGCGCGACGATCAGCCGACAGTGATAGCGGCCGTCGTCCTGGGTGAGCGTGAGCGTGTGGTAGCCCTCCGGCAGCTTCGCCGGAAGGTTAAGCGTTTTGCCGCCCGGGGCGTGGCCCTTGTGCTGCTCGCCCTCTTCGGTGGTCAGCAGCCAGCTAAACTCGCCGCGGCCGCCTACCGCCAGCGGCATTTTTTTGCCCGCGGTAAAGACCTTCACGTTCGGTATCGGCGCAGCCGACGCGTTCGCGTCGGGTTTGTGCATGGCATCCAGCAAACGTCTTTTGGTTTCCGCACCAATAGACTGCGGCTTGCCGTGCGCGTTGATGTAACTGAGGCTAATTCCCGCCGCCTGCGCGGCACTGTCCAGACGTTTACTCTCCATCGCGCTTCCTTAGCGTTTTGCCTGCCAGATACGGGCCTGATAGTCACGGATTGAGCGGTCAGAGCTGAACATGCCGCAGCGCGCGGTGTTCAGAATGCACGCGCGGGTCCAGGCCTCCTGGTCGCGGTACAGCACGTCGACCTGCTTTTGCGCCTCCACGTAGGCCGTGAAGTCCGCCATCACCAGGTACGGGTCGCCGCCCTGTTTGCCCATGCTGTGCAGCATCTGGTCAAACGCGTGCTTGTCGCCGTCGCTGTACTTGCCGCTCTCCAGCTCTTTCAGCACCGCATCCAGCACTTTGTCTTTTTTACGCCACTTCACCGGGTCGTAGCCTTTGGCCTTAATGGCTTTCACTTCCTCAACAGTATGGCCGAAGATAAAGATGTTCTCTTCACCCACCTTCTCGGCGATCTCGACGTTCGCGCCGTCGAGCGTGCCGACGGTCAGCGCGCCGTTGAGCGCCAGCTTCATGTTGCCGGTGCCAGACGCCTCTTTGCCCGCGGTGGAGATCTGCTCGGAGATATCCGCCGCCGGGATCAGCATTTCCGCCGCGGAGACGCAGTAGTCCGGCAGGAATACCACCTTCAGCTTATCGCCCACCTTCGGATCGTTGTTGATCGCCTCCGCCACCTTGTTGATGGCGAGGATGATGTTCTTCGCCAGGTAGTAGCCCGGCGCCGCCTTCGCGCCGAAGAGGAACACGCGCGGCACGCGGTCGGCGTTCGGGTTCTCGCGGATCTCTTTGTACAGCGCCAGAATGTGCAGCAGGTTCAGGTGCTGGCGCTTGTACTCGTGCAGGCGCTTGATCTGGATGTCGAAAATCGCGTTCGGGTTGATCTCAATGCCGGTACGCATCTTCACAAACGCGGCCAGGCGCACTTTGTTTTCAAGCTTGATGGCGCGGTACTGCTCGCGGAACTTCGCGTTATCGGCCTGCTTTTCAAGGCTGATAAGCTGGTCCAGATCGTTGGCCCACTCTTTCTTCAGCGTTTTATCCAGCAGCCCGGCCAGCAGCGGGTTGCACTGCTTGATCCAGCGGCGCGGCGTGATGCCGTTGGTTACGTTGTGGAATTTGGTCGGCCACAGCTGGTGATATTCCGGGAACAGATCTTTCACCACCAGATCGGAGTGCAGCGCCGCCACGCCGTTGACGGCAAAGCCGCTCACCACGCACATGTTCGCCATGCGCACCTGCTTGTCGTGCACCACGGCCAGCTTCGCCCAGACCGCCTTATCGCCCGGCCAGGTTTTGTCCACCAGCGTTTTAAACTGGTCGTTAATCTTGTTGATGATCTGCATATGGCGCGGCAGCAGCGCCTTCACCAGCTTCTCGTCCCAGCACTCCAGCGCTTCCGGCATCAGGGTGTGGTTGGTGTAAGCGAACGTGCGGCTGGTAATCGCCCAGGCGTCGTCCCAGCTCAGCTGATGTTCGTCAATCAGCACGCGCAGCAGCTCGGGGATCGCAATGGTCGGGTGCGTGTCGTTGAGCTGAATCACCTCGAAGTCCGGCAGTTGCGCCAGCGTGCGGCCCGCCAGATGGTGACGGCGCAGAATGTCGGCCACGGAGCAGGCGCACTGGAAGTACTGCTGCATCAGGCGCAGCTTTTTGCCCGCCAGATGGTTGTCGTTCGGGTAGAGCACTTTGGTCAGCTTTTCGGCGTCGATGCCCTGCTGTTCTGCGCGCAGGAAATCGCCGTCGTTGAATTTGGTCAGGTTGAACGGATGGGCGTGCTTCGCCTGCCACAGGCGCAGCGGCTGCGACACGCCGTTGCGGTAGCCGAGCACCGGCAGATCCCAGGCTTCACCGGTAAGGGTGAACGCCGGCTCCCAGAGGCCCTGTTTCGACACCTTGCCGCCGATACCAACCTGCACGTCCAGCTGCGCGTTGTGGCGGAACCACGGGTAGGTGTTGCGGTGCCAGTCGTCCGGCGCTTCCATCTGATGGCCGTCAGCAAACGACTGGCGGAACAGGCCGTACTGGTAGTTCAGGCCGTAGCCGATGGCCGACTGCCCCACCGTTGCCATGGAATCAAGGAAGCAGGCCGCCAGGCGTCCCAGACCGCCGTTGCCCAGCGCCGGATCGGTCTCTTCTTCCAGCAGGTCGGTCAGGTTCACGTCGTGCTCTTTCAGCACCTCGCCCACCTCCTGATACCAGCCGAGGTTCAGCAGGTTGTTACCCGTCAGGCGGCCAATCAGGAACTCCATCGAAATATAGTTCACGTGGCGCTGGCCCTTGACGGGCTTCGCCAGCGGTTGCGCGTCCAGCTGCTCTGCGAGCGCTCCGCTCACCGCCTGCCACCACTGGTGGGGCGTCATGTCGTTTGCAGCATGAAGACCAAAACGCTGCCACTGACGCGTCAGTGCAGCCTGAAATTGCGCTTTGTTGAAGGTTGGCTGTGACATAGGGAATCGGCATCCTGTAGAAAGAAAAACAATTGGCGCTAGTGTGCCTGGCTCATTTCGCCTCTTCCTCCTCCTGGAGGGGATTAGGCAGGGAGGAGTAGCGGGGATGAGCCTAAAAGTGTGATCGAGGCCACTTAGAAACGCGTCGTTAGGCGCGCCCGGCAGGAAAAAAGATAGCGCAAAAGCGTGTCAAAAAAATGAAATACAGTTACCTGAGAAATTAAAACGCGCTGAAATAGTTGCTTACGTAGAATAATCTTTATGCCGTTGAGTATCTTCTCATCAGATAAATTATGGCGAAAAACTTTACCGAAACTTTATTACCTTTGACGTCACTATACCTGACTGAAACCAGTTTCAGTGAAACTGCGCCAAATGCAGACAAGCCAGTATCCACGCGGGATGCGGGACTTTTCGGGAAAGTTCCTTCCGGCGTCAGAATGTTTTGTGACACAGTGCAAATTCAGAGGCATAAAACCCCGACATAACTTGCAATAGATTCCTTTCTGGCTGAACTTATAGCTATTAATTACGAAGCGCAAAAAAAATAAATTCTCTCGTTCCCCACAGTGAAGTGAAAACTATGTTGATTCCGTCTAAATTAAGTCGCCCGGTTCGTCTTGACCACACCGTGGTCCGCGAGCGTCTGCTGGCTAAACTTTCCGGCGCGCATAATTTCCGACTGGCGCTGGTTACGAGTCCTGCAGGTTACGGAAAAACGACGCTCATTTCACAATGGGCCGCAGGGAAAAGCGATCTTGGCTGGTACTCCCTCGACGAGGGCGACAACCAGCAGGAGCGTTTCGCCAGCTATCTGATTGCCGCTATTCAGCAGGCCACCAACGGGCACTGCGCCGCCAGCGAGACGATGGTGCAAAAGCGCCAGTACGCCAGCCTCTCCTCGCTGTTTTCACAGCTGTTTATCGAGCTCGCCGAATGGCACCGCCCGCTGTACGTGGTGATTGACGATTATCATCTGATCAACAACCCGGTGATCCACGAGTCGATGCGCTTCTTCCTGCGCCACCAGCCCGAGAACCTCACGCTGGTCGTCCTGTCGCGCAATCTGCCGCAGCTCGGCATTGCCAACCTGCGCGTGCGCGATCAGCTGCTGGAGATCGGCAGCCAGCAGCTCGCCTTTACCCACCAGGAAGCAAAGCAGTTCTTCGACTGCCGCATGACCTCGCCGATTGAGGCGTCTGAAAGCAGCCGCCTGTGCGATGACGTCGCGGGCTGGGCCACGGCGCTGCAGCTGATTGCCCTGTCGGCGCGACAAAACAACAGCCCGGCGCATCAGTCCGCGCGCCGCCTGGCGGGGATTAACGCCAGCCACCTGTCCGATTATCTGGTAGATGAGGTGCTGGACAGCGTCGATCCCGCGACCCGCAATTTCCTGCTGAAAAGCTCCCTGCTGCGCTCGATGAACGACGCGCTGATTGTGCGCGTGACCGGCAGCGAAAACGGCCAGCTCCAGCTTGAAGAGATTGAGCGCCAGGGCCTGTTCCTGACGCGCATGGACGACCCGGGCGAATGGTTCAGCTATCATCCGCTGTTTGGCAGCTTCCTGCGCCAGCGCTGCCAGTGGGAGCTTGCGGTCGAGCTGCCGAACATTCACCGCGCCGCGGCCGAGAGCTGGATGGCGCAGGGCTTCCCGAGCGAAGCCATTCACCACGCGCTGGCCGCGGGTGATGCCGCGATGCTGCGCGATATCCTGCTTAACCACGCGTGGGGGCTGTTTAACCACAGCGAGCTGACGCTGCTTGAGGAGTCGCTAAAAGCGCTGCCGTGGGAAAGCCTGCTGGAGAATCCGCGCCTGGTGCTGCTGCAGGCCTGGCTGATGCAGAGCCAGCACCGCTACAGCGAAGTGAATACCCTGCTGGCCCGCGCCGAGCAGGAGATGGAAAGCGAAATGGACGCCACCCTGCACGGCGAATTTAACGCCCTGCGCGCCCAGGTGGCGATCAACGACGGCGATCCGGAAGAGGCCGAGCGCCTGGCCATGGTGGCGCTCGACGAGCTGCCGCTGGCGAACTTCTACAGCCGCATCGTGGCAACGTCGGTGCACGGCGAGGTGCTGCACTGCAAGGGCGATCTCACGCGGTCGCTCTCCGTCATGCAGCAAACCGAGCAGATGGCGCGCCGCCACGACGTCTGGCACTACGCGCTCTGGAGCCTGATCCAGCAGAGCGAGATTTTATTTGCCCAGGGCTTCCTGCAGGCCGCCTGGGAGAACCAGGAAAAAGCGTTCCAGCTGATTCGCGAGCAGCACCTTGAACAGCTGCCGATGCACGAGTTTCTGCTGCGCATTCGCGCCCAGCTAATGTGGGCGTGGTCGCGCCTGGACGAGGCGGAAAGCTGCGCGCGTCAGGGCGTTGACGTGCTCTCCAGCTTCCAGCCGCAGCAGCAGCTCCAGTGTCTGGCCCTGCTGGTGCAGTGCTCGCTGGCGCGCGGGGATTTAGACAACGCGCGCAACCACCTTAACCGCCTGGAAAACCTGCTCGGCAACGGCCAGTACCACAGCGACTGGGTGTCAAATGCCGATAAGGTGCGGGTGATTTACTGGCAGATGATTGGCGACAAGAAATCCGCCGCCAACTGGCTGCGCCAGACGCCGAAGCCGGAATTTGCTAACAACCACTTCCTGCAAAGCCAGTGGCGCAACATCGCCCGCGTGCAGATCCTGCTGGGCGAGTTCGAGCCTGCCGAGATTGTGCTGGAGGAGCTGAATGAAAATGCCCGCAGCCTGCGCCTGATGAGCGATCTCAACCGCAACCTGCTGCTGCTCAATCAGCTTTACTGGCAGGCGGGCCGCAGGAATGACGCCCAGCGCGTGCTGCTGGAAGCGCTGCAGCTGGCTAACCGCACCGGGTTTATCAGCCACTTTGTGATTGAGGGCGAAGTGATGGCGCAGCAGCTGCGCCAGCTGATTCAGCTCAACACCCTGCCGGAGCTGGACCAGCACCGCGCCCAGCGCATCCTGCGCGAGATTAACCAGCATCATCGGCACAAGTTCGCCCATTTTGACGAGAACTTCGTTGAACGGCTGCTGAACCACCCGGAAGTACCGGAGCTAATCCGCACCAGCCCGCTCACCCAGCGCGAATGGCAGGTGCTGGGGCTGATCTATTCAGGCTACAGCAACGAGCAGATTGCCGGGGAGCTGGCGGTGGCGGCCACGACCATCAAAACGCACATCCGAAATCTGTACCAGAAGCTCGGCGTAGCGCACCGTCAGGACGCGGTGCAGCATGCGCAGCAGCTGTTGAAAATGATGGGGTACGGCGTTTAGCTTTGTGCGGCCTGATGCCCTCACCCCGGCCCTCTCCCACAGGGCTGAGGGTTCCCCAGAAAAATGAAAAGCACGATGAAGTGTGATCTACTGATTGCGCCAACAAAACAGAAGAGACCTCATCGTGCCTTTACATACAGTCTGCC
>NZ_JBGKEB010000045.1:0-8136 GCF_041399425.1 Enterobacter sp. KBR-315C3_2022 | reverse complement strand
TCGTCCGGGCTTCTCTGACGTACCTTTTGCCGACTTCGACATGTTACTTACCTTCAAGTCCTCAATGACGATCATCGCGTGGTTTTTGCTGATTTCACTGGTGACTTTGTGAAGGTAATCTCGGCGGGCGTTGGCTATATGCGAATGCAGGCGCTGGATCTTGCCTTTTTGTTTTTTCCAGTTGCTGCTGAACTTTACCTTTTTGCTCAACTGGCGCTGTAGCCTTGCCAGCTTGAGCTGATTGGTTTTGAAGCTGTTGACGGGCTCAAATACAATTCCATTTGCAACATATGAACCCATTCGAAATTAGCAAGACTTAAGGAAAGGTAGACGACCCGCCAAACTCGAGATAAATTTTTGCCAGATTCTGCAACTGATTAAAGCGGTTTTCAGCCAGTTGCAGTTCCGCCTGACGGCGTTTTTCCTGAGCATCGAGCCAGAATGAGATTCGTGCTGCACCCTGCCGGTAACGCACTTCGTTTAACCGCTCCGACTTACGCGCAAGCTCCAGTCCCTCCCGAAGCCTTGTCTCCTGAGCCAGAAGCTGATTACGCAGGGAAAGCTCGTCTTCGATGCTGCTCATCGCCTTATACAGTAGCTTTTTAAACTCCAGCACTCGCTGTTCGTAATCGTTACGGGCAACTTTTATCTCGACACCTTGCTGCCGCCACTCCAGGAACGGCAGCGTCAGGTTAGCACCTACGGAGCCGACCGGATTATGCAGGAACGTCAGCAGCGAAGAACTGCTGGTACCGAGAGCGCCGGTCAGGCTGAATGCAGGATAATATTCAGTACGCTTAATATCAACCGTAGCCAGCGCCTCACGCACTCGCCACTCTTTAGCGCTGATGTCAGGCCGGTGCATCAGCACGCTGGCAGGAATATTCGCATTTACCTTCGGCAGGCTTCCTTTTGGCAGAGTTGTTGGTTCGACTACCGGGTTGCCTGGCGCGGCGCCAAGCAAGACAGCCTGCTGATTGAGTTCCTGCAAACGCTCCCGCTGCAGTCTGGTAAGACGGTTTTCCTGCGCGAGCAGGTTTTGTTGTGCGTCAACCACATCCAACGATGAGGTATCTCCCGCACGATAGCGAACCCCGGCTAGACGCAGCGTATCTTTTGCATAGGTGATACTCTGCTGGAGGATAGAAATCTGCTGGTTCACAAAGCTGATGCGCCAGTAATTATCACTTGCGTCTGCAAGCAGCGACAGGCGCGCGGAGCGAAAATCCTCTTCGCTCGCATGACTTGCCCACTCCGCCGCATCACGCTGACGGGCAATTTTGCCCCAGAGATCCAGTTCATAGCTCGTACTGAGGCTGGCAGAGCTGCTTTTTGCCCAGCCGGACGAGTTATTAAGCTGGTTTTTTCCGTCCACATCCAGTGAAGCTTTTAGTCCGGGATCGTTGGTGATACCTACTCTTTCCGCATCCAGTCGTGCCCGGTACACCCGCAGCACGGCTAGAGCCACGTCGTTATTACTTGCCATCACCTGGCGGAGCCAGTTCTCGAGATGAGGATCGTTAAACGCTTTCCAGTCAAACGGGGTTGGATCTCCGGCCATATCGCTCTTGTTCCAGCTGGCGGGATAGTTCACTTCAGGAGCGCGGTAGTCGCTTTTCAGCACGTTTGCACAGCCAGCGCTGAGCATGGTAGTAAGGCATAAAGCCAAAGGCGATAAAATTCTCATAGGTTACTCGCTGACCAGTGAAACGACCGGGTCCATCCTTGCTGCCTTGCGGGCTGGGAGATAACCGAAGATCATGCCGATTAAGGTTGAACAGAAAAACGCGGTGGCGGCGGCCTGCCACGAATATATAGCCGTGAACACCCCCCCCGCCAGAGCGGTGAATAGCGCGCCTGTTGCATACGACAGCGCAATGCCTAACGCACCACCAATCAGGCAAACCAACACGGCCTCAATCATAAACTGTTGCATGATGTCGCTGCGTCTCGCGCCTACCGCCATGCGTACACCAATTTCATGCGTCCGTTCCGCCACTGAGACCAGCATTATGTTCATCACCCCGATACTGCCGATCATTAGCGATATACTGGCGACCATCAAAATCAAAATACTGAAGGTCATTGAAGTGCGCTCCACAGATTTTCTTATTTGTTCAAAGTTATAGAGCTGGAAGTCTTTTACGCCATGACGCTGGGTTAACAGTTGGGAGATGGCACTAACCGCCGCCTCGTTAGCCACATTGTCCTTAAGTCTAACGCTAATGCTGGTTAGAATTGGTTCGCCTACCATGCGATACATCACCGTGCTGTAGGGCATCCACACGGTAATGCGGTTTGGCGCATAGCTCCGATTGTTGCTTTTGGCGATGCCCACTACACGTGCCGGTACTGAACCAAGGAAGATAATTTGCCCCAGCGCCTGTAGCCCCGCGTCGTCGAAAAGCGCCTTGCGGGCGTTCTCATCAATAATGACCTCCTGCAGGGCGCTGCGATCGTCACTGAAGGTAGCCCCCTGCAACAACTCAATACCGTTTACCCGGAAATGATCCCGCCCAACGCCATTAATGGAAGCAGTTGCGGATTTACCGAGAAAACGAATGTTTTCTGTGGCGCTAACTTCCGGGCTTACGCTATCGACAAATCCCTGCTTCGCCAGCGCATCTGCGTCCGCAGGTACCAGCGTTCGAATGCTCTCGATGCTATCATCGAAAAAATCACGCCCGGGATAAATGCTGACCACGTTGGTTCCCAAATCTTTAATATTCTCTAGAGTCTTCTGCTTGGCTCCCTCACCCAATGCCACGACGGTAACAACGGCGGCAATACCGAAAACTATTCCGGTCATGGTTAGCGTGGTGCGTAAGCGGTGCGCATTCATCGCTTTTAGTGCCATTTGCAGCGATTCACGCGTACGATCGAGCAGCGTTTGCCAACGGCTTTGCCGTATTCTGCTCGGCAGCGGCAGCGTTTCTGTCGCAGTTACGCAACTGCCACTATCAGCAATAATTTCGCCGTCACGCAGCTCGATAATACGCTTCGCGTGCCGGGCGACCTTCATATCGTGGGTCACCATTACTACAGTATGGCCACGCTGATTAAGCTCGCTCAGGATAGCTAACACTTCTTGCCCGGACTGCGAGTCCAACGCGCCAGTAGGCTCGTCCGCAAGGATTATCTCTCCGCCGTTGATCAGCGATCGTGCAATACTGACGCGCTGCTGCTGACCGCCTGAAAGTTCGCCGGGTTTATGGTGCTCACGCCCTTCCAGCCCAAGTCTGCCAAGCAGTGCGGTCGCACGCAGCCGACGGCTGTCGCGTTCGCTGTTGGAGTAAATTGCCGGGATCTCAACGTTGCCAAGCGCACTAAGGTCAGGCATCAAATGGTAGCGTTGGAAGATAAACCCGATATGTTCCCGGCGCACTCTGGCCAGCTCATCAGGCGAAAGGTGGGCAGCATTTTTCCCGCCGATGTAATAATCGCCGCTGTCAGGTACGTCGAGACAGCCCATGATGTTCATTAGCGTTGATTTTCCCGAACCTGAAGCGCCGATGATCGCCACCATTTCTCCGGCCGCGATTGTTAAATCGACGTTTTTCAGGACGGTCAATGCCTGGCCACCGTTGCCATAAATTCGGCTAATACCTTTTAAATCAATGATGATTCTCACAGTACAAATCCTTCTCCAGGCGCTTTCTCACCCGGCTGCGACAGCACAACATTTTCCCCGACCTTTAAGCCTTCGAGGATCTGAATATCCACGCTGTTGGTGATGCCGGTTTTAACATACCGGGTTTCCAGCTTGCCGTCAGTTGCCAGCACCTGAACCTGCTGCTTATGTCCCTCGGCTCTGCGCACGGCCTGAATTGGTACTAACAGCGTATCTTTGGCTTCGTCTGCAAGAAGCGTAACCTGCGCCGTCATGGCAATACGGAGTCGGTTTTCTGGGTTAGGTACGTCAAGCAGAGCGTTGTAATAAACGGACGCATTTGAGGTACCGGAGCCTGATGCCGAACTACTACTGGCAAGTGAGTCGTCTTTCATCACCGACTCCGGTGCCAGCTCAACTGTACGCAACGTCGCTTCATAGTGCTTGTCCGGCTCGGAGAAGATAGTGAAACGAGCTTTTTGGCCTGCGTAAATACGGGTGATGTCAGCCTCGGAAATCTGTGCTTTAATGGTCATGACGTCCAGACGCGCCAGCTTGATAATGGTAGGAGCACTCTGGCTTGAGTTGACAGTCTGCCCCTGTTGAGTGACGACTGCGATAACAATGCCATCCATTGGCGCTACAACTCGCGTATAGCCAAGATCTACCTTTTTCTTATCCACTTCTATCTGCGCCTGAACCAGTTTGGCATTCAGAGACAGTAAATCAGCGCGCGTTGTGGCAAGCGTTGCTTCCGCAGACTCAAAATCTTCACGCGAACTGGCATCTTCAATTAACATATGACGCTGGCGTTTAAAACGCAGTTCAGCCTGTTTCAGAAGTGCCTGCTTCGACTGGAGTTCGGCTTTCACTTCATTGAGCGCGGCTTCGGCGTTGCGCAAATCGTTACGTTGAGGCACGTCGTCGATATCGGCAATCAACTGCCCTCTAGTCACGTGGTCGCCCAGCTTTACTTTCAGTGATTTCACCTGACCTGATACCTGCGCACCTACGTTTACACGTTCAATCGCGTCAATACGGCCGGTCGCCAGTACGGAATTTTCGATATTACCTTTGCGTACCAGAGCCGTAACATATTCCGGCACATCAGGGGTTCTGAGAAAGAGGAAAAAAACGATGAGAAGAACGATGAACAGCGCCACGGCAAAGAATACGATGCGGCGAGAGAGGTATTTCATTAGCATTGTGCTGATTTTCCATAACGATGAAAACGGTGCTCTAGTTTCTCATAGTGAACGCCTCAGTCTCTACTGGAGCTAAACACTGTGCATTTTATCCTCTACTTTTTTGCCCGTTCTTTAATAGGGTTTTACGCCAGAACCGCAGAAAATTCCTAAATGCTAATAATTAGAAAAGCCCTTCATCAGGTTAAAGAGCCAAGATGGTTCCAGTTTACTTTATCTACTGGCGTGTTCAATACAGAGCCTCTGCCGGGATGTACTATCACCATTCCTCCATATCAGATAGTTGTAACTGCGTTGAATCGTTACAGGTTGAACAGACACCTAAAATGGCTCCAAGGTATATATGGGCAGCAAGCATTATCCTGAAGAGTGTAGAATTGAAGATGTGCAACAAGTTATTGATCGTGGCCATCCTGTTTCCAATGTTGCAAAACGTCTCAATATCACTGCCCACAGTCTTTATGCATGTATAAAAACTTTTCCACAAACAAAGAGCCGTCAGTAGCTCAGATGGAAGTCCACTGACGGAATATGTAAATTATTATTATCAACTACTCGTAAGTCGTCTAGAACATCCTCAGCGATTCAAAGGTTACATGGCGTTGCATTGATAATGGTGAGCTATTTCACCCGGCGTCGTCAGCCAAAATTTATCGCGTTGCGCGGCAAGATTCGCTAAAGTTTTTTTTAAATGCCAGAAGCGAAACGGCTGGCCAAATATATACGGATGTAAGGATATACCCATGACTAAGGTCTGCCGCTCACTGCGGTCCAGCATTTCAGCAAGCTGATCAAGAATCATCTGGCAAAACACCTCTGCTGAAACACCATTTGGAACGACACTGGGAATATCGTTAATTTCTTGAGGATATGGTATTGAAAGTAACGAACCGTTACGAGTATAAAACGACCCGGGACGATCGTCGTGCGACCAGTTGAGAGTGTAGCTAAACCCATTTTCATGAAGCAGTTCAGGCGTATCATAGCTTTCAGAAATCCATGGTGAGAGCCAGCCAGCGACCTTTTTCCCTGACCAATTGCTTAGACGATGCTGGCAAAGGGCGATCATTTCATTCTCTGCCCTTAAATCCAGCTCGCCCTGACGTTCAGAGTTGGTATGGCCATGAGCAATAAGCTCCCCTTGGCCGCTTGATAGCCAACGCTCAAGGAGCTGCGGACAATAATCAAGAATAGATGTATTACAGATAATACTCGGCGGTATTTCGAGCCGATCAAACAGCTCTGCAAGATGCCAACCTCCCACACGATTGCCATAGTCTCGCCAAGAATAGTTAAGCACATCTAGTCGGTTGGCATCTTTCGAGATTTTGGCCCCTTCAGAACAGCCAAAAGAGAAATGTTCGAGATTCATAGCTATGTAGACCGCAAGCCGCTTATTGCCAGGCCAGAAGTACTTTTTTTGAATATTTAAACCACGATATTCATAGCGCCCATGGTGATTTAGCTGAGACATCCAGTCAGCTGTACTCATTGCATACCCCTCATTTGTTGCGGCTGTGTGCTAAGAACTTAATACAGTATTTACAAAAATGACTAACAGTTAAGCATAGCATCTAGGACTGGTATGAGGCTTTCTCATCCACCGGTCACATGGTCCATAGATGTCTTTGCGTCATTGATTACACACTTAAAGTTCAATAATGAAACATGAGAACCAACACTGCCGCTCGTAAATTCTCAGTAGTTATGGTGCTAACGACTTTAGCATAGGCGATATCAATTAAAATATATTATCGAGACGTGTAGGGATTTCATTAAGTTGACATTAAGCCTGGGCTTATAAAAAAGCTCCCTACAATCCCGTCAAACTTATTAAATAATAAATCGCCATATGTCAGCGGGTACGCGATCAAATATACGATTCATGGTCAGTTCTGCCAGTCGATGATCGGCAGCACCCCAAAAGATGGCAAGTTCAGCGTCAGTAAGTTCGTACTTTTTCTTGTCGATAATTTTCTCGAGCGTATCCAGCTCACGTACTTTTCGTAGCTTAAGGAGCCAGTCCATTTTGGTCATATAATCTTCCTTATCAGTTTCATGCAGAACTACATTAGAAATGATAGTATAGAAGTAATTCTTTGTCATGGGGCAAGTAGTTATGTTAGTAACAGTGACATTAAAATCCGAGGGTCGTTAATGTAATATTTAAAATTCAAGTTTAAAAACGTGCTTTGAAGGACGAGTTTCATTTGAAAAGTGCTGTAGGATCCGTTTTTGCAATGGTTACTGATGTTGAGCTTAAAGTCTCTACTTATGTGGGCGTGGATATAAGCGCCGTAACTGTTTAACATTCTTTGACCTTCGTCAATATGACTTACAAATTTTCGTTTGTTTTGTCAGCCATGAAACGTACCTATAGCTTGCATAAGCTATCCCGTAAACTCATTAACGAAAACCAAG
The DNA here is from genome assembly GCF_041399425.1 of Enterobacter sp. KBR-315C3_2022. NCBI lineage: Bacteria > Pseudomonadati > Pseudomonadota > Gammaproteobacteria > Enterobacterales > Enterobacteriaceae > Enterobacter > Enterobacter sp. KBR-315C3_2022. The sequence continues at coordinate 900 of NZ_JBGKEB010000045.1, read as the reverse complement.
TTGTTTGCGTCGAATTTCTGAAAGTGAAGAACATTATCCGCAATCCGAAACTGTCCAAAGTGATAGCAGACGCAAGTTGGGGCAAGTTTGTTCGCCAGCCTGATTGACATCCTCCCCGCCCTGAAGAACGGGGATTCCTGCAGCGTTCAGACCGAAGCCTGAATCACCCCGGTGGGTTCCTGCTTCAACGGGTGGCCTGAATGCGCCATCCCTCCACAGGCAAGTACGGCATGTCCTGCCGCTAAAATGTTACGAGCGCCGTTTATATCGGCGTTCCCGGTATATCCGCATTCAAGGCACTCGAATCGACTTTGTGAAAGGCGGTTCTCCTTCACTGTATGACCACAGCAAGCGCAACGCTGGCTGGTATATGCCGGAGGTATCGCCAGAACCTGACCCCCCTGCCAGCGTTGCTTGTACTCAAGCTGGCGACGCATTTCATACCAGCCCTGATCCAGTATCGCGCGGTTCAGACCTGATTTGGCTTTGACGTTTCGTCCGGGCTTCTCTGACGTACCTTTTGCCGACTTCGACATGTTACTTACCTTCAAGTCCTCAATGACGATCATCGCGTGGTTTTTGCTGATTTCACTGGTGACTTTGTGGAGGTAATCGCGTCGGATGTTGGCAATGTGCGAGTGGTGACGCTGGATTTTTTGTTTCTGCTTCTGCCAGTTGGCACTGAATTTAACTTTGCGGCTTAACTGGCGCTGGAGCTTTGCCAGCTTGCGCTGGCTTAATTTAAAACTGTTTACGGGCTGGTATATCGTCCCATCTGAAAGTGTGGCGAGTTTCGTTATTCCTGCATCGAGTCCGGCCATTGACTCCGCTTTGTGAACCGGATCAGCCACTTCGTATTCGGTCTGGATACTGACGTACCATTTACCGCATGACTGGCTG
>NZ_JBGKEB010000044.1:0-13909 GCF_041399425.1 Enterobacter sp. KBR-315C3_2022 | reverse complement strand
ACCACCACAGCCGTATGTTCCCCCTCACCCCAGCCCTCTCCCTGAATGGAGAGGGAGTATTCTGTGCCAGTCTGAAATTTGTGGGGATCCCTCAGCCCACGGGGAGAGGGAACAAACACTAAAGCCCTTTTCAAAGAAAAGGGCTTGCTGTTTATTTGGCATCAATAAACACAATCTTCAGCACGAACAGCAGCGCCACCACGATCACGCACGGGCTGAGCTCGCGGAAGCGACCGGTACCGATCTTCATCACGCAGTAAGAGATAAAGCCCAGCGCGATACCTTCGGTGATCGAGAAGCTAAACGGCATCATCACCGCGGTGATAAACGCCGGCACCGCTTCGGTTAAATCCTCCCACTTCACGCGCGCCAGGCTTGAGGTCATCAGCACGCCGACGTAAATCAGCGCGCCGGCTGCCGCATACGGCGGCACCATGCCCGCCAGCGGAGAGAGGAAGATCACCAGCAGGAACAGCAGACCCACCACCACCGCCGTCAGGCCGGTACGACCGCCCACGGAGACGCCGGAAGAGGATTCGATATAGGCGGTGACGGACGATGTGCCGATGAACGAACCGGCCACGGAAGAGACGCTATCCACGAACAGCGCCTGCTTCATGCGCGGGAACTTACCTTTCTCGTCAGCCAGGCCCGCTTTGTCGGTCACACCGATCAGCGTGCCGGAGGAGTCAAACAGGTTCACCAGCATGAAGGAGAAAATCACGCCCGCCAGGCCGAGGTTCAGCGAGCCCGCCAGGTCTACGTGACCAATCACGGTAGAGACGCTCGGTGGCGCGGAGACGATGCCGCTGTAGTGAACGTCTCCGAGCATCCAGCCCAGCAGCGTGGTCACAATAATGGAGACCAGCACAGCGGCGTGGATGTTACGCGACGCCAGAATAGCGATGATAAAGAAGCCCAGCACGCCCAGCAGCACGCCGTGGGAGGTCAGGTTGCCGATGCTCACCAGCGTTTCCGGGTTCGCCACGATGACGCCCGCGTTCTTCAGGCCCATCATGCCGATGAACAGCCCGATACCGCTGGTGATGCCCACGCGCAGGCTCACAGGGATATTGGCAATCATCCAGTAGCGCACGCGGAAAATGGTCAGCAGCAGCAGGCCAATGGCGCCCCAGAAGATCGCGCCCATGCCCACCTGCCACGGCAGGCCCATCGCCTGAACCACCACGAAGGCGAAGAACGCGTTCAGGCCCATTGCCGGTGCCAGTGCGACCGGCAGGTTAGCGAACACGCCCATCAGAATGCTGCCCAGCGCGGCAATCAGGCAGGTGGTCACGAAGACGGCGCTGGTGTCCATGCCAGCAACGCCCAGAATCTGTGGGTTAACAAAAACGATATAGACCATCGTCAGGAAGGTAGTGAAACCGGCGATCACTTCGGTGCGTGCCGTGGTGCCGTGCTCGCGCAGTTTGAACACGCGCTCAAGCAGACCCTGACCAGACGTCTGGGTAGTGTGTTGTTGACTCATCATCAATTTCCGAACAAGGAGGGAAAATTCGTCGCTATCCTATACCAAAATGCGACAATAAGGGCGGTTACGGGATACTTTTTTTCATTGATTTTGCTTATACGGCAACGATTGCGTCTCGTAAAACAGCATTACGTAAACGTTAAACTTGTTAAAAGGGAAAGGCATGTCCGGAATTGAAGCGGTATTTTTCGACTGCGACGGTACGCTGGTCGACAGTGAGGTCATTTGTTCCCGCGCGTATGTCGCTATGTTTCAGGAATTTGGCATTACGCTCGATCTCGATGAGGTGTTCAAACGCTTTAAGGGCGTGAAGCTCTACGAGATCATCGACATCATTAACGAAGAGCACGGTGTGGATCTGGCGAAAGCGGATATGGAACCGGTGTACCGCGCCGAGGTCGCACGCCTGTTCGACTCCGAGCTGGAGGTGATTGCCGGTGCGTACGCGCTGCTGGATGCAATGACGGTGCCGATCTGCGTGGTCTCTAACGGTCCGGTCAGCAAAATGCAGCATTCTCTTGGCAAGCTGGAGATGCTGCACCATTTCCCGGACAAGCTGTTCAGCGGCTACGATATCCAGCGCTGGAAGCCCGATCCGGCGCTGATGTTCCACGCGGCGAAGGCGATGAACGTCAACGTGGAGAACTGCATTCTGGTGGACGATTCCTCCGCGGGCGCGCAGTCGGGCATTGATGCGGGAATGGAGGTGTTTTACTTCTGCGCCGACCCGCACAACAAGCCGATCGATCATCCAAAGGTGACGACCTTTACCGACCTGGCGCAGCTGCCGGAGCTGTGGAAGGCGCGCGGGTGGGATATTACTCGCTAAAAAAAAACCGGATGGCGCTAGCGATTTACCGGCCTTAATGGCTCGTAGGCCCGGTAAGCGCAGCGCTACCGGGTAATATTTATCTGGGCGTTATAGTAAATGTTAGTTTGTTTTTAGTGCTTCAATTGCTTGAGTGAGTTGTTTGTAGAGTAAGTGTCTCAAGTTTTCTAATTCGTCATTTTCTCGAATTAGTGGCATTCCATTTTTGTGAAGAACAATATCGTTAAATGATCCCATTCCACCATAAAAACGTTTGAGTGAGTAAATGGATGATTCGTAATCAATATCTAGTTCATAACCTAATTTTTCGAATGCTTTAGCCCATGAAGTTTCATCGTTTGATGACAATACAATAGCTATCTCAGTAACTGTTTGTTTTATTTCATTTTTCATTTTAAAGCACCATAACCAAGAATGTTAATGCCAGGTATTTTCCATGGAGTCGGCACAACAACTTGTTCTGTTCCACCAGAGTAAATATCTGTTTGGTAGCCAACTTCACCAACATAGACTTTTGTCCCTGCGGGGATCTGGACCTCATGATAAGCATTGAGTGGCGAGATACTACCATTAGGCCATTTCGGTAATAGTGCCTTATCAACCCGAGTCTGGATCACCCCTTGAGGCTGCTCATATCCGAAAAACTGCCCCAAAGGTCTTCCCTCAACACCGCCTCGATAGAACGTTGTATCTGTTGATAAAGTTATCTCTATGTATGCACCACTAGAGAAGGTTTCAGCCAACTCATTAGGTAATGGACCTGGATTTAATGTCGAATATTCACCTTCAACTTTGCCTAAAACATGAAGGTTTCTTAGCTCGGAAAGTTCATTTATTGATCCCAGACGACCGAGCCCAAGACCAGCTGCAACTGAAGCACCCGCAATAATCAGCCCCTTGTTATCCATGACCTGATCGTAACCTGCTGGCGCATCGCCACCAAGCTGCTGCGCCGTTTCGTGAAATCCTTCAACATTGCCATTGTAGATGCCGCCACCAGCCAGAAGTCTACCCGCCGCTTTGCTGTTGATGGTTTTAGCTGCCTGAGCATGTTGCACCGGCTCACCTGAAGGACGGAATTTCTCTGTGGCTGCAGGCTTTTTGCCGTTCTGACTATCAATAGCGAGCTGGTAAGCCCGCAGGAAATCACTGACCACCCAGCAAAAAAGATCAACACCGTTAAAAACCAGTTCGCCTGCGGCGTTGATATGAAAAGGGTTTACGGTATCGTCCCAGTGTTCATCGGTATCCAGTCCGATAATCCAACCTTCCATCAGACTGACTTTAAGAGCGTCATAAACAGGGTCATATCCTGAGCGGATATAGGGTTTGTCATTCAGCAGTGGCAGTAGATTAGGGACTTCGTTGACCGGAGGTGACGCGTAATTCCGGTAGTCCAGGTCATACGCGTACGCGGCTTTTTCCAATGCAGCATCGGGGGTCAGTATATGCTGAAACTCACAGGGAGACAGCTTCCGCTCGAGTTCCCACAACGTATAGAGTCTGAGCATAAACACTCCTTTTCCATATTATTTGTATGGATTCTCGCGCGCGTTTGCATACAAATCAAACATGCAGACATTAAATGCCTAATGGCCTCGTGGAGGTAAGACAGAAAACGGAGAGTGGGAAAAGTTTATTCTAGTGGATGTGGGGGGAATATTACGCGGTAAATCAACCCCTCTTCTCCAAGGGAAGAGGGGTTGAAAATTTTTTACTCTTTCGGATCTTTCCCCGCCAGCAGCTTGTCCAGCTCGTCGCCGCCGACGTGGCGGAAGTCCTGGCCCTTCACGAAGTAGAAAATGTATTCGCAAATGTTCTGGCAGCGGTCGCCGATGCGCTCGATGGAGCGCGCGCAGAACAGGGCGGTCAGCACGCTTGGAATGGTACGGGAGTCTTCCATCATGTAGGTCATCAGCTGACGCACGATGCCTTCATATTCCTGGTCGACCTTTTTGTCTTCACGGTAAATACGCACCGCTTCGTCCAGATCCATGCGCGCAAAGGCGTCCAGCACGTCGTGCAGCATCTGCACGGTGTGGCGGCCCAGCGACTCCAGGCTCACCAGCAGCGGCTGGTGCTGCTGGGAGAATTTCTCCAGCGCGGTGCGGCAGATTTTATCCGCAACGTCCCCGATGCGCTCCAGCTCGGCGATGGTTTTGATGATCGCCATCACCAGACGCAGGTCGCTCGCCGTGGGCTGACGCTTGGCGATAATGCGCACGCAGGCTTCGTCGATCGCCACTTCCATCATGTTGACGTTCTTGTCGCCTTCAATGACGCGCTTCGCCAGCTCGCTGTCCTGGTTGTGCATCGCCGTGATCGCATCAGAAAGCTGCTGCTCGACCATGCCGCCCATGGTCATCACCTGGGTGCGAATGCTTTCCAGCTCTGCGTTGAACTGGCCGGAAATGTGTTTATTAAGATTGAGGTTGTCCATGGTTCACTCCAAATCAACCGTAGCGGCCAGTAATGTAATCTTCGGTTTGTTTCTTTGCAGGCCGGGTGAACAGCGCGTCCGTATCGCTGAACTCAATCAGTTCGCCCAGGTACATAAACGCCGTGTGGTCGGAGCAACGCGCAGCCTGCTGCATGTTGTGGGTTACGATCACCACGGTGTAATCCTGCTTCAGCTCGGTGATCAGCTCTTCGATACGCCCCGTTGAGATCGGATCCAGCGCTGAACACGGCTCGTCCAGCAGCAGCACTTCCGGGCGAATGGCGATACCGCGCGCAATGCACAGACGCTGCTGCTGACCACCGGAGAGAGAGTACCCGCTCTGGTGCAATTTATCTTTGGTTTCGTTCCAGAGTGCGGCCTTGGTCAACGCCCACTGCACGCGCTCGTCCATATCCGCACGGGAGAGCTTTTCGAACAGGCGCACGCCAAACGCGATGTTGTCATAAATCGACATCGGGAACGGCGTCGGCTTCTGGAACACCATGCCCACTTTCGCGCGCAGCAGGGCGATATCCTGGGCATGGGTCAGAATGTTTTCACCGTCGAGGATGATTTCACCTTCGGCGCGCTGCTCCGGATAGAGCGAATACATTTTGTTAAAGGTGCGCAGAAGGGTGGATTTCCCACAGCCTGACGGACCGATGAATGCCGTAACCTGGTTCTTGGCGATATCCAGATTGATATTCTTCAGGGCATGGAATTTGCCGTAGTAGAAGTTCAAATCACGAACCTGAATCTTACCCGGGGCAGTATCAACCATACTCATTGACTCATTTCCTCATTCGGCGCCGCGATGTGCCGCGCCGTAAAAATTTAACCGTGTTTCTTCTTCGCGAAAATGACGCGCGCCAGAATGTTCAGCAACAGTACGCAAAGGGTAATGATCAGCACCCCGGCCCACGCCAGCTGCTGCCATTCCGCGAATGGGCTCATCGCAAATTTAAAGATCGTCACCGGCAGGTTGGCGATCGGCTGCATCATGTCCGTACTCCAGAACTGGTTGGAGAGGGAGGTAAACAGCAGCGGAGCGGTTTCACCCGCGATGCGCGCAACCGCCAGCAGGATGCCGGTCATGATCCCGGAGATAGACGCCTTCAGCGTAATCGCGGAGATCATCTTCCACTTCGGCGTGCCCAGCGCGTAAGCCGCTTCGCGCAGGCTGTCCGGCACCAGCTTCAGCATGTTCTCGGTGGTTCGAATCACGATCGGCACCTGCAGCAGCGCCAGCGCAATCACGCCCGCCCAGCCGGAGAAGTGCTCCATCTGAGCCACCACCACGGTGTAAACGAACAGACCGACGACGATAGACGGGGCAGACAGCAGGATGTCGTTAATGAAGCGAATGACTTCCGCCAGCCAGGATTTGCGTCCGTACTCGGCGAGGTAAATCCCGGCCATGATGCCCAGCGGCGTACCGAAAACCGTCGCCCAGAGGATCAGCAGGCCGCTGCCCGCCAGGGCGTTCGCCAGACCACCGCCCGCGGTGTTCGGCGGCGGCGTCATTTCGGTGAACAGCGCCAGAGACATGCCGTCGATGCCGCGGGTAATCGTGGACATTAAAATCCAGATCAGCCAGAACAGCCCGAACGCCATTGTCGCCATGGAGAGCGTCAGCGCGATGCGGTTCTTCAGGCGGCGTCGGGCCTGCATTTTTCGGCGGGATTCCGCCAGCTCCGCGGTGTTTTGCATTTCGAGAGTTGCCATTAGCGTGCCCCCTCGTTTTTCGCCAGACGCATAATCATCAGCTTGGAAATGGCCAGAACGATGAAGGTTATCACGAACAGGATCAGGCCCAGCTCCATCAGCGCCGCAACGTGCAGCCCCGATTCCGCTTCGGCAAATTCGTTTGCCAGTGCGGAGGTAATGCTGTTACCCGGCATGTAGAGCGAGACGCTGTCGAGCTGGTAGGTGTTGCCGATGATAAAGGTGACCGCCATGGTCTCACCGAGCGCGCGGCCTAGGCCGAGCATCACGCCGCCGATAACCCCATTTTTGGTGAACGGAAGCACGATGCGCCAGATCACCTCCCAGGTGGTGCAGCCGATGCCGTAGGCCGACTCTTTCATCATCACCGGGGTTTGTTCAAAGACATCGCGCATCACCGCCGCAATGTACGGAATAATCATGATGGCGAGGATTACGCCCGCGGCCAGAATGCCGATACCGAACGCCGGGCCGGAGAACAGGGCGCCGACAAACGGGATTGCGGAGAGAATGTTACCGACCGGCTCCTGGAAGTAGGTCGCGAACAGCGGGGCAAAGATAAACAGGCCCCACATGCCGTACACGATACTGGGAATGGCGGCCAGCAGCTCAATGGCGATACCCAGCGGCCGTCTCAGCCAGCCCGGCGCCAGCTCCGTCAGGAACAGGGCAATACCGAAGCTCACCGGCACCGCAATCAGCAGGGCGATGAACGAGGTCACCAGCGTGCCGTAAATCGGCACCAGCGCACCGTAGATATCGTTAGGCGCATCCCACTCTTTAGTCCACAGGAAGGCGAAACCGAATTTCTGAATGCTCGGCCAGGAGGAGAAAATCAGAGACACGATAATGCCGCCCAGCAGCAATAGCACAATCAGCGCAGCCAGTTTTACCAGCGCGCTGAAAATCATGTCACCTTTTTTACCCGGAGGGTTAAATGCAGGCTTGGTTGCAGCCATAAATTACTCTTCTTTATGTGACGTCTTACGAATATGCCCGGTGGCGCTCGCGCTTACCGGGCCTACAGCCGGAGCCGTAGGGCGGGTAAGCGCTAACGCCACCCGCCATCTTCGTCAAAAATATCCTGTTAGTACAGCGCTTTACCGCTGCTGTCTTTCACGTTGGTTTTCCATGCAGCACGAATCTGCTCAACCACGCTGTCCGGCAGGCTGGCGTAATCCAGGTCGTTAGCCTGTTTGCCGCCGTTTTTGTATGCCCAGTCGAAGAACTTCAGCACTTCTGCACCCTGCTCAGGCTTCTTCTGATCTTTGTGAACCAGAATGAAGGTGGTAGAGGTGATTGGCCACGCGCCGTCGCCCTTCTGGTTAGTCAGGTCCTGCGCGAAGGATTTGCTCCAGTCAGCGCCTTTCGCGGCGTTGGCGAAGTTCTCTTCGGTAGGGCTCACCGGCTTACCGTCAGCAGAAACCAGCTTGGTATAGGCCAGGTTGTTCTGCTTGGCATAGGCGTATTCTACGTAACCGATAGAGCCCGGCAGACGCTGTACGAACGCGGCGATACCGTCGTTGCCTTTACCGCCCAGGCCGGTTGGCCAGTTAACGGTAGAGCCAGAACCGACTTTCGATTTCCACTCGTCGTTCACTTTCGCCAGATAGCTGGTGAAGACGAAGGAGGTGCCGGAACCGTCAGCGCGGCGAACCACGGCGATGTTCTGCGAAGGCAGCTTAACGCCCGGGTTCAGCTTGGTGATGGCTTCGTCATCCCATTTTTTGATTTTGCCCAGGTAGATGTCGCCCAGGGTTTTGCCGTCCAGCACCAGCTCGCCTGATTTCAGGCCAGGGATGTTAACGGCCAGCACAACGCCGCCGATCACGGTCGGGAACTGGAACAGGCCTTCCTGATTCAGTTTCTCATCAGACAGCGGAGCGTCTGATGCGCCGAAATCAACGGTGTTAGCGGTAATTTGTTTTACGCCACCGGAGGAGCCGATACCCTGATAGTTAACCTTGTTACCGGTTTCTTTCTGGTAGGTATCTGCCCATTTGGCATACACCGGCGCAGGGAAGGTTGCACCAGCGCCAGTCAGGCTTGCTGCTGCAAACGCAGAGAAAGCGCTCATCGATAAGGTCGCGGCGACAACAGTTGCGACAGTGGTACGCATAACTTTCATAATGTCTCCTGCAGGATTTTCGTAAATCGTTGTTTAAGTGGCTACGATGAGCAAAATAGGACAATCAGGTGACAGATAAATGTACGAAATATGACAGTTTTATGACAACGCGCGCATTTAACTTAAGACAATGATACTTAACGGAATTAATTATTACGCGTTCACACAACTGTCATAAAAATATGAACAAAGCCTGGCGCAGAAAGGTGAATATGACAACGATTGTCTTAAACGAAGGCTGACGCTCGGAAAAACTGCCCTGCGAGCGCCAGCGGTTGAAACGTCATGAAGAGGTTAGTTCGTAAACTCCAGAGTAAGGGTCGCATCGGCTGTGAATGAGCCCGGTTTCGGCCTGCTTCCCGTCATGCTGGCAGGCGCAGCGGAAAAAGTGATTGTGCCCGTCGTTTTCCCTAACACACTCGTTTTTCCCATGTCGGTTTGCAGATCCCCACCGTTTACGCTGATCTCTTTGTCGTTTTCATCGTATACCTTGATCCCGACATCGCTGTTGCTGGTTTTGATCATAGAGCCATCGATGCTGGCTGAGGTCGCGTTAAAATCAGCGCTCACCTTTTGCGTTCTTTCCAGGCCAGTACAGCTCACGGATACGGTTTTTTTGACTTTTTTACTCATCACGGCCGCCCCACGGGTCCCGCTAAATTCAGAGGCCGGGATTTCCCCAAAGTCGACTTTAATAATTTGGCCATCATCAATATCGCACTCCTGAGGAGCCGTGATCGATCCCTTGATTTTGACGTTCGCAAGCACATCCCCGCGAGATAAATTGCTTGAAATGCCTCCGTAAACCAGCGCAACTTCCGTCAGGGGGATAGTCACCTCTCCGGTGATCGATTTTTTGATGTAAAAGGAGAGCATGGCGGAGCTGCCTGTATCCAGTTCGATACCAGTCTTCGAGTCACACGAGTGGCTTGCCGTACTTTGATTGGAGACATGTTCAAAAGGAACAGCTGTATACCCCACGTTTTTGATAAAGATCTTTACGCCTACATCCAGATACTCATTCAGGTTGTAGAAACTGATTCCGCTGATTTTTTTATCGTATATCAGGCTGTTTGAAGGATCGGCGGTGTAATAAATCGCTGTAAATTTTTTAGTTAAGCGGTGGGCGGAATCACAGGTACAGGTCACCTTATAGGTATCCGCCGCGGTCGCTTCTGCGATGTCGATCATTGATTTACCGACAATATTATCCTTGGCCGCGATGTTGGTTTTGGAGAAATTCAGATTGAGTAAGTGTGTGCCCGTGGTGGTGGTGCATGTCCCTACAACATCGGCCCATGCGCAGGACGTGCTGAGCAAAAACAGGCCGGCAATACAGTATTTTTTCATGACACATTCCCTTGTTACTGACATATCACCGACTGCTGAATCAGTGATGTCGCCTCATGCGACGTGATGCTAAAAGGCACCTGGCACTTCATGCTGTTATCGCTGCCCCAGCGCAGTGAGAAGCTTCCCTCTTCCGGTATGCCGGAAAGATAGAGCTGTCCCCTTTCGCCGACAATTCCGCTGAATGTTTGCGCGCCATTTTCCCCGGTGGCTATAGCGCCAAACGGCACGGGCTGGCCATTTTTTTGATTAACGTTGAACAGCACGCGATAGCCAACATGAGTCACAAACTCCGCTTTCACAATAGCCCCGCGCGTTGGCACAATATTGATAACGCTATTTTCGAGCTCAATATTCGATTTTGAAAAATAGTCGCTATCAATCGCTACCCGGTTTTCACTGTAGGGATTAAGCTGCGTTTTTACCGTGTAGCCACGCCAGTCGGTTGCAACGCCGGAAGTGTTTTCAACCGCTAGCCCCGCAGCGCCTGGCGCTTTTACCAGAGCAACCGTTTCTCCCAGCTCCTGAGCCAACGTAATACCATCGCTATGAACAAGGATCCCGCCCCGCGCGCCGTAGTTAAGACGCTGCGCGTTTTCGCTGGTGGCGTAACTGCCGCTCAGCGAGCCATAGGTTCCATCCCAGCCCACTGCCAGGTTACTGCTTTTAGACCGATCGTTCTCATCGTAGGACTGCTGAAGGTTGTACGATAAATTATTGCGCTCCAGCAGCGTGCCACCCACCCCAATCTGGTGCGTTGCTTCCCTCTGCGAATTCTGCGTTAGCGCATAGTTAACGTAGCTGTCTTCAATCCATCCGGACAGCGGAACGGAAAGAGAGAACATAATGATATTTTCACTGCCGCTTTCGCTGGAATTCTCGCCTGTCGACGAAGAATGCACCGATGAATCGGTATAGTTCCAGGATACGTTCCACGACAAACGTCCCAGATTATTGCTGTATCCCATCTGAATAAGGCGTTCAACCTCATCAGTGAGCCAATATTGCTGACGGCTCAGCGTAAGGTAAATATTTCCGCCGTGGCGTCCGAAGGACTGCGTCCATGTTCCCTCCAGGCGGCTACGCCGGTTGCCGGTAAGCCAAAAATCGGAATCGTCACTTTGCCTGGATGCCCATTCACTCAGGGTGTAATAACCCTGCGTCGAGTATCGGTAGCCCACCAGCCGGAAATTTGTTTGGGTTTCATCAAAACGTTTGGAATAGAGAATACGGTAGGACTGCCCTTCTTTTGCTTCACCGTCGTTGAACGTTGCCCGAGCATGGGTGACATCAGCAGAAATAGCGCCAAAATTACCCAGGTCTTTCCCGAATCCTAACGCCGCTGAGGCGTAGTTATCACTGATTTGCCCCCCGCCATAGGCGGTCATACCCCACTGGAAGCCATGCAGAACCTGGGCCTGCAGGACGTCCGGAGTAAACCGCGACTCTTCGCGCAGCTCGCCGAGGCTCAGGTCAAAGTCCGTCTGACCCTCACGTTTTAAAATGGCCAGCGATGCAAAAGGCTGGGTAAAATTCTGTTCGCTCCCGTCCTCTTCTCTTACCGTCACGTCGAGATCGCCACCTGAGCTGGTGGTGTTCAAATCGGATATCGCAAAGGCTCCCGGCGGCACCGCTGACTGATAGATGATGTAGCCATTTTGCTTGATGATGACCGTGGCATTGCTTTTCGCCACTCCGCGTACGACCGGGGCAAAACCGTTCATACTCGCCGGAAGCATGTCATTATCGGTATACAGGCGTGCGCCGCGAATACGGGTACCGTCAAAAATATCGCTGGCAGTCCAGGTATCGCCCATCATGATCTGGCTACGAATGGCCGCGATATCGCGCTGTACCCACGTGCTTACCGCATGATACTCCGCGTTGCCACCCTCGGCGTTGAGCGTGCTGTAGTTTCGCAAACGCCAGGCGCCGTAGTTCAGCCCGTTTTGCAGGTTAAGATAGTAGTTATCGGGTTCATCATCGTAGTCCGTTTTCAGGGTGTGAGAACCAGAGAAATCATAGTTTGTCATCAGCGCCGTAATGCCTTCATCCCACCGGGATGGGCTGATGTAGCCGAGCGCATTCATATCCAGCCACAGCTGCGGAATGGTGATATTGAGTACGAGTTTGTCTGCATCAAATACCCAGGCAGACCCCTCAATAAGGGGTTCAGGTGCAGCGCATAATTTGGGATCGACCGCTTTCAACGTTTTAAGCGCATCAACTTTGACACCGAAGGACTTAAGCACCTCAGCAACATCGGTGAAGCACGGCGTAAGCTCGGCCTCCGCCGTCTGCTGAATGAAGGTTACAACGCGCGGTTCGCGCTTATTGCCATTGACGAAAATGTCTACTTTATAGTCACCCGGCGGCAAACTGTTTGCCTTATCAAACTGGTGAATATCAACGCCAGAGGGGTGATCTATTTCGAGTAATGCGGAGTTAAACAGCGGCTGTTTAGCCCCCGCAGGCCAGGCAACAGCCAGCAGCATCCCTGACACAATCGCGCCTTTAATGAAGAAAGTAGCCATTAAAAATCCTTCTTATTGCTACTTAAATAGGCTGAGTCAGCGGATCGCTTACCGCACCATAATCATTGATAAAACGCCAAACCAGCGTCTTCCCAGAAACGCTGGCGGGTAACGGCAGGGTGAGCCTTTCAAAGGGTTTGATCATGTTTAGCTCAACGTCTTTACCCTCCACCTGAACGCTCATCACGTTGATATGGATTGGCGTCGGATTTTCAACGATCACGTTTCGGCCCTCACGGCGCCATTTAACCTTCAGCGCCGCCTTCTCAGGCGAAATGCCAAGCGACGCCGGTCGCCAGAAGAGCTTTATCCGGGTTTTAATCGCAATCTCCATGGAATTGCCATCCGATTCTTGCGGGGCCGGTGGGATATTTTTAATGTTCAACCAAAATACAGATTCACGATCTTCAGGCAGTGTCCCCTGCGTTTTGATAATACGAAGGATTTTTTCCTGCTGGGGTTCGAGACGAGAGACAGGCGGAATAGCCGTGAAAGGCGGTGGTGTTTTTGAGTTTTTATCAAAGGGATCGACCCATACCTGGATCAGGTAAGGGACGTGGGTCTCTTTATTGAAAATAGATATGGTTTGGTCCGCGCGATCGCTTGTAAAAATGACGCGAGTCCCGCCGATAATTACACCTGCAAAAACGGACGTGTGGGTAAACAACAGTACTAAGACCAGGGGTAATTTCAACAGGCGACTAAACATTTATTCATCCTTGAATATAGCCTGCCAAAAAATCACGTATTTTTTACAATGGCAGGCTTTTATTATTACTTCTGATAAACGATGGTAAATTCAGAATCTGCGTTAGCCGTACCTGGCGTAACAGTCGCAGAGGTCGCAATATAACGGGCGATAAACTTCAGCTCAGCAGCGTTTGAGACAATATCGGTATAGGCTGAGTCTTTATACAATTTAACCTGGGAGTTATCCGTACGGTTATAAATACGGATAGCCACGCCGGTTGCGGCTTTTGCATCATCAGTACCGGTATAGTCGCCCGGAGTCGATGCCGTAAGAGGATTACCAATGGCCAGATCGCCATTACCGTCGGACGCTTCAGTACCATCAAAGCGTGCAGCTGCTTTTGTATATGTTTCCGGACAGTTTTCAAGTTTAATACTGAACTCAGCCGGTGCAGCTGTCGTCCCAACCGTTGTGAAGCTGCTTTTATTTACTTTGCCTAACGCAACAGTTTGGCCCTTCGTATCAGTAGATACTTCACAGCTGCTGTCAATAACTTCGCCGGTAAAATGAACCACACCATCTGATGCAAATGCATGGGTTGCCGCAAGTAAAGAACACACGACAAAAGAGCTTTTAAGTAAATTAGACTTCATTTTAACTCCGTTATTTATAAATCAATCCATTACCATTCAAAAATAATATATATGAATAATACAGGTG
>NZ_JBGKEB010000043.1:0-14783 GCF_041399425.1 Enterobacter sp. KBR-315C3_2022 | reverse complement strand
GAAAGTGATATATTCGATAATATGAGTTTTTCAGAGGCCAATGATGGATCCTTGTTTTTCACTCAATGCGCAATGATTTTCAAAGGTTATCATATGCGCTGGGAGACAAATAAGTTTAACAAATTTCTCAATGTAGAAGAAAAAACAGATAAATATCCTGTCATAGATGATGAAAGCTTCATTAAAAAGTTTGGTCCAGCACCATGGATCCTAATTAATGAGATTTTGGAAAGAGCAGGACTGCCCTATGAATTTCCTAGTCCAGGGATTTCAAATCCTGAACTAGCATATACTTTAAAACTTGTAGACAGAACGACTGGGAATGATATATCAGTAAACGACTTATCATCTGGTGAAAAAGTACTAATGTCCCTTGCGCTAGCTATTTATAATATCGGAGAAGGTGGCGTTCGACCTGAGTTACTGCTTCTGGATGAGCCTGACGCACCATTACATCCGCAGTATTCGCACCTGATGATTGAAACGCTAATTGAGACAATCGTTAAGCGCGCCGGTGTTAAAGTTATTATGACAACCCATTCACCTACAACAGTCGCAATCGCCCCAGATAACAGTGTGTATGAAATTAGTCGGGATTCAAAAATTCCGGCGATGATAAGCCCTGGAAAAGCTGTAACAGTTTTAACTTATGGAATCGATTTTCTTCGGGTAACATATGAAAAAAGACGTCAGGTTTTTGTTGAAAGCAAATATGATGTAATATATTTCGAAAAATTATTTGATACTCTTAATCGTAGGCGTAAATTTAACTATCAACCTATTTTTATGGAGCCGCATAGCGGCACATCAAATTGTACGGATGTTATCAATATAGTGGACAAGCTTCGAAATTCTGGCAATGATTTAGTTTGGGGGATAATAGACTTTGATGAAGGTAATGTTGCCAGAGATACTATTCTGGTTCTGGGCGAAGGTAGACGCTATGCCATTGAAAACTACCTTTTAGATCCGCTATACATAGTTTTGGCGTTAATTAGATACGGTAAGGCAACCTATCTAGATTTTGGGGTGTCGACTCAGGTATCTTACCCAGATGCAGCATACTTAACCGAATCAGAATGTCAGATACTGATTGACAACTTCCTAACTGCTCTGGAAATCACACTGAATGATCCTTTTCCAGTCACGCTGGAAAACGGTTATCAGCTCAATTATCCACAGGCATTTTTGCTCCATCAGGGGCATAATTATGAAACTCTTATACAGAGTAAATTTACTGAGCTTCGTGCTATCTCACGGGGACAGGGTGATTCAGCTCTGAAACTTGGATTGGCTGAAGTTATTGCAGAATTTCCGCAGTTTTTACCTGTCGAAATAGGAAATTTATTTGAATCGATGAATGAGTGCTGTTCAGTGTATTAGCGCTAACAAGAATTTTAGTTTTTAGGATGCAACTAGAAACGCCCGCTCTGATAGATGGCGTTTTATTTTTTACGTAATTGTTATTTAATATACAACTTTTTTATTTATAATCTTCCTTAAGTCGGCGAATCATTAGGCGATTATAAAAATGTTAGTCTTCACCTTCTTAGCTCCCATATGATTCAGAAACTGATATATTCTATCTGGGTCGTGGAGGTCTGATTTCTTGATATGCCTTGAAAAGGAATTATCTCCATGACTGATAACTATGCCCGCTCCTCGCTCATAAAGGACAACCATACTCAAATCTCCCACATTGTAGGAGATTTGAGTATGAACACGTCACCGTGGAATAAAGACCGTATCATAGGCCAAAAAAGACCACTTCAGATATCTCATATCTGGGGGATTCGAATCCGGCTTGAACTGGAAGGTAAAACGCGTGATTTAGCTCTGTTCAATATGGCCTTAGACAGTAAGCTACGAGGCTGTGATCTGGTCAAACTCAAAGTATCTGATGTTGCATATGGTAGCTCTGTTTCAAGCAGAGCTACGGTGCTGCAACAGAAAACCGGTAGCCCTGTGCAATTTGAGATAACCAAAGGGACAAGAGAAGCTGTTGCTGCATTGATAAAGCTTGGCAATTTGCACAGTAAAGACTTCTTGTTTCGGTCTCGGATCGGAACTAACCGGCACATATCAACCCGACAATACAGCCGAGTTTTTCATGGGTGGGTAGAAAAGCTTGGTCTCGAAGCTTCGCTTTACAGCACACATTCCATGAGAAGTACAAAACCTTACTTGATATACAAGAAAACCAAGAATCTCCGGGTGATACAAATTCTGTTGGGCCATAAGAAACTGGAAAGCACAGTCCGTTATCTGGGCATTGAAGTCGATGATGCGTTAGAGATATCTGAATCGATTGAAGTCTAAGGTTGTCAGGGCTGCAACAGCAGCCCTGTGCTAGGAACGGACATTAATCATGATCACCCCTTGACTTTATTAGCCAGCTAAGTATTAACGCGATGAATTAATTATTCTAAGCCCAAGATTGCAAATACACGATTTAGGAAAGGTAATGGAAATTTTTTTGAGAGTTGCCACCGTCACAGATCTTGGCGCTGTTAACAAGCGCTACGAAGAGGTCGATTTTGTTCCTTCTCACGAAGGCGAGCTAATCGTACTTGCATCCTGTGACGGTAAGCCTGCCGGTCAA
This sequence comes from Enterobacter sp. KBR-315C3_2022, assembly GCF_041399425.1. Classification (NCBI taxonomy): domain Bacteria; kingdom Pseudomonadati; phylum Pseudomonadota; class Gammaproteobacteria; order Enterobacterales; family Enterobacteriaceae; genus Enterobacter; species Enterobacter sp. KBR-315C3_2022. The sequence goes on along the minus strand of NZ_JBGKEB010000043.1, from coordinate 12,181 downwards.
GGAAGAGTAGGTACTATAGATGCTGAGAGCGGTGAGTTAGGCGGGATTTATGTATACCCAGGTAATGAAGGTTTAGGGATCGCCAGAAAAGTTGTGGACTTCCTGATTAAGAATTCAGATCTCTCGATATTATACTGTTTGCCATTTGAAAATTTGGAAGGATTCTACGGTTCTATGGGGTTCACGCCTGTGAAGGATATGGGGAAAGTACCTCAGGCAGTAATAAAAAAGCATCAGTGGTGTAATAGTAATTATGATAAGCCAGTCCTGCTTCTTGAAAGAAGAAAATGACTTAGCATACTTATAAACCCTGCCATTATGTATGCAGCAGGGTGTTCCAGTCTCCCCCTTATCTGCCATCTCTATGAACTTCCGCTCCTCGCTCATAGCAGACCGTCATGCCAGCTCAAAAAACAGGTTTAACGTAGGATATTTTCCGTTTTAAAGCGGCCCCCATATACTGCCTCTGGGGGACTGGGAGGCGATGTATGCTTGTCTTATGTGGCTTGATCAGACAAGTAATACCCTGCATCAGGGAGGCCAGCCCCGGTATAATTGCCAACTTGAATTTTCACAGCTGGAGGCCGCTCATAAAAAGACGGAAAGCATCCGGCTTAATTTTCGGCGCCTTGCCACGTTCGGGCTGGCAGGTTCGGCGCGCTATGAAAAATAACTAATAGTCACAGCGCAGTATAATGACCCTGTTACAAGCACAACGACTGATGAAAGTTATACCAAATGCATGATAAATATAGTTTTTGATGGTGACAAATACACGTTTGAATATAAGGAATCTCTCTTCCCAAGAGGAATTGGGAAAAGCGAACTCGCACCTTTTATTGCAAAGGGTGATAAAATCACCGCTTGCGCTTAACTCACCATTAACTGTGGTAAGGTCTGAAAATCTAAATACTTTGCAATTTTCTCCTGCTATATTTTTCAAAGCAACGCGCAAGTCATTTTTCGAAATCCCTTTTAAATAAACATCTGTAATGTAGCATTGCTTTTGCAATTTTTTTACACGTGACGCCGGTATGTAAAATAAACCTTATACGAGGTTTTTTTTTACCAACTGCCGTAATTTGAACATGTCTTCGAAAATATCATTGGAATGATCATACATTTCACAAAAAACAATATCTATTGCAGTTTTTTTGTGAAAGAAATTCTTCTAATCTTTTAAATGAAGACACAGAACCTTTAAAAATCGGCCTATGATTCTCTTGTAATAACATTCGCATTGTGTCATTGACATAAGTTGAAGGATCCATGACAAGGTCATTTAATTTTGCCGCTTTTTTTATTGGCATCGATAATTTTTTAATTACTTATTAAATCTAAAATTCGAGGGTAATAAAAAATCTTTATTCAGATTTTTTATTACCTTGTTATTGAAGCAAACAACTGTATTATTGTCTATTAGTAATCTCGGACGTAGGTATTAGAATGATGCTTTTCTTGTAAATGTCCAATTGATTATTAATTAATAACGCTTACGCGCCGATGGATTGCACCAACGTCATCTATGACGTCAAAAGTAACACTCTCTTTTTCATTTATTTCATTTTTAACATGAAGCGAAATATGGGAGAAAGGTCCAAGCCAAATAGGCTTTGACTTAATGTCGGCTATTCTTAATGAGGGAATGGTGATATACCATTTCGTTGGGTTTTTTATTATTACCGTATTTGAGTTGACTTTTGAAAAAAGAATTTTATCGAAATCATCAGAAGTTATGTCTCCTACGGATTTTGGGCGCACAAAAACCTTAAGCCTTATTCTTAATGGTAGGATTAATTTATTTTTTTCTTTTGAAACCTGATTTGTATTAGGCGGTATCTGTAATATGTTCAGCCAAAAAATGCTTTCTTTGTTTTGTGGTAGATCTTCTGTAGAGACCAAAAGTAATCGAATGTTTCTCACTTCGTTTGGCTGCATTTTTAATACCGGGGGGTTAACTAACACCGGTGTTTTGACTTTATCAGGTGTAGTCAACGGATCCCCTGCATCTGTCCACAATTGTACAAGGATAGGTTCTTTATGAGAATTGTGCAGTGATATATTTGCGGTTAATTCTCCGGAGCTGAAGATAACTCTCGATTTATCAACGTTGACAGTGCACTCGCCATTAAATGACGCTGTTAATGTTAATAATATAAAGACTAAACGCTTATTGAAAACTAACAATGACTTGTAGCTGAGCATTTACAGTACCTGCTGTGACGGTTTCACCAGAAATGGCCTCTAAGGCGGCAATAAACGATCCTGTATAGGTCGTCAGACCGCTGGTTGATTCTCCTTCATCTGTCATTAAATCGGTATAGGAGTACCATCCTCCGCTGTTACCCGTACCCATGGTCTGACTGGAAAGCAGATTCATCGCGCTACCGTTCTGGTCATAAATTCTGATCCCGACTCCTGATGCCACTCCTGAACTACCGTAATTGGTGTCCATCAGATGGGTTAATCCGCTGGTTGAAGTCAGTCCAAGTGCAGTGGCCGCACTCACGGCAGTTGCGTTATTCACCAGAAAACCCAACGCCACATTTGCTGAACTGGTTGTGGAAGTACTGACGCTTGAAACTGCACCGGACTCACACTCCAGGCTGAGGTTAAACAACGCCTGGCTTGTCTCTCCGTTGTTTAAGTCAGTGATGGATATTGTAGGAATAAGCACCACGGACGGATAATCGGATACCTGGCACAGGGCACCACGCACGTAGGTTACATTTCCATAAGTACTCCAGGCACCCGGCCAGTTGGCATAGAACCCATAGTAATAGCTATTACTGTCCATACCTTCGGTCAGGGAGTTGGTGTTCAGACCCGGCCCCTTGAATGCTATGTAACCGCGCGGCTGTGTGTAGGTATCAACATACCGGTTCGCTGCACTTCGGTAATAGCTCGTATCATCAGTCTTATACATTTCATATAGAACGTTACTGAATGCACTTGCCGGGATGTAGATATAGGTATCGTCCTGGACCCAGTCAGAAGATGTCAGCTGCCTTTGCTGCCAGTAGCGGGAATAGTATTCTCCCGTACTCAGATTTGTCATCCTGACTGCCACATTCTTGGCCACGTCATAATATGCTCCGTCAACGTCCGAAACGGTCCATTTGCCAGTGTATGCGTTATCACCGTTTGTGGCGTACATTTCATACAGACTGTCTGCATCGGCTAACACGCAACGGTAAAGTATCTGATTAGCGGTATAGGTGGTGCGGGTAGCCGCCGTTAAAAAGCTCCCCGTCGCGCTGGCTAAAAGCGTCCCGGCAGGCTGAAAGTTACTTCCCGTGTTGATGCTGATAACGGATGGCAGCCCCAGATTTCCCGTACAGGTATCACAGGCGCCGGTCCAGCTCGCGGCGGTATATCCCTGACTGATCAAATCCTTGGTCAACGAACTGGTACTGGTTACTTTCGAACAAGCGGCTACAGCAACTGCGGAAAAACACAGTGCGAAAAGAACGATAATCAATTTCAGCTTCATTTTACTGCTCACCTAACGTTTTAGCACAGGGCGCATCCAGCTCAATAATCCTGTCTTTTATTTTCCGGGTCGGCAGCTGATAGTTAATCTGACACCGATCACTCTCCTCTTCCCCCCAAGATACAAATAACGTGCCGGACTGAGCATCCAGGCGCGCATATACCTGGCCCGCCTGGCCTACCATTCCGATAACGTTGCCATCCCGGTCCCTGACCTCAGCGCCCATTGGAACCGTTTTACCGCCGGACAGAGCGCTGTTGATAAGCACCTGCTTTCCGTAAACGGTATCGAACCTAACCCCTACGACCGCACCTGCATAGGGAACAACCTGCCGGCTGCCACCCGCCAGCTCAACGTCTTCACTCATCTCCTTCGGGTCGAGGCTGACGTTGTTATACCTGTAGGGCGTCAGGGAGGGTAAAATGGCATATCCCAGAGAGTCTATTTTCGCCCCCTGACCATTTTTAACGGCCGCCCCCGTTGCGCCCCGCGCGTGAACAAGCGCAAACGTGTCGCTGGCGTAAGGGCCATAGGTCAGCCCCCCGGAATGCATCACCAGCGTTCCCGACGTCCCCAGCCCCAGCTGTTTATAGCCGCTTCCCTGTGAATAGGAAGCCCGCCATGCGCCTTTGGCCGTGTTGTTTTGCAGGGAGCCTCCCCAGGTTGCGGTATTTCCCTCATCCTTGTACCTTTCCATGCCGCCATACAGCGAATACGAAACCTGGCCCGCTTCGCCGGCCGAGCCGGACACTGCTGCGGTACTGGTTTCTGACGTCTTGTTTCTTGAGTAATTGTAGGTAACGCTCGAACGCCTTTGCCCCCAGTCAAGTGGAACAGAAAAGCTGACAGAGGCGGTATTTTCATTATATTTCTGACGGTTATCACTGATGTCGCTGGCATCGTAATAGTAGCGGCGCGTGCTGTATGTCGTTCTCTGCCGTCCAATATTAATGCTGTAGGAAAGCTTTCCGTAACTGTTCGCGTAGCCGAGCTGAAACTGGGTAATACGCGACTTGTTATTGTAATAGTCCGACGTACTGGCGTTGAGCGACAGGGAGCCATAGCTACCCATCCCCTGGGAAACCGTGGCGCTGAGCTGGTTCTTTTGATTCAGCGTGTCTGAATAGTAGGTTTCCCCTTTTGATGTATATCTTCTTACCCCCAGCACGTCCTGCAAATCGCGAAAACCCTGCGTCGAGTAACGATATGCGGCCAGCATAATATTTGTGCCCGTACTGAAGGTGCGGCTGTAACTCCCTTCAGCCCGCCAGCCCGTCTGACGATTATCATTTTCCACCAGTGCATCTGAGTAGGTTGCGTTAAGTCCGAAAGCACCCCAGGCCGTAGCTAGTACGCCCCCCGTCAGGAATGCCTGATAATCTTTTGCCAGACGAACCCCCGCGTTGGCGGTAAGGGCATTGCTCACGCCTCTCTGAATGACCCCTTCGAGAAACTCATTGTCAGTATTTCCGTAGTTCCTGACTCTTCCCAGCGCCAGCTCATAGTTCCAGACCCCCGGGCGAACCGATTCCGGCACTGCGGAATAGGTTACGGTGAAGGTCGACTGCTGTCCGGTTGCCTCAACAACGGTGACCTGTAAATTTCCCTGCCCGCGGGTGTTGTTCAGGTCACTGATAAGAAAAGGACCCGGCGCAACTACGGTCTCATAAATCGTTTTGCCCAGCTGGCGGACAATCACGCGTGCGGTGGTGTTGGCCATGCCTCTGATTTCCGGTGCATATCCACGCCGGCTTTGCGGATACATTTTCACATCGCTCGCCAGCTTTATGCCGTTGAAGGACAGGCTGCCGAAAAGGCTGCTGTTGGTATAGCTGTCACCGAGCGTGATAACAGAGTTCAGTGCCGGCAACGGGCGCTGGGCATAGGTTTTTATGCTCGTCCAGTCCTGCCGTGTACGCTGGTTGGTCTCCATATAGCGGTAATTAGACTGATTTCTGAGTTGCCAGAGCCCAATGTTGGTGCCGCTGGTAATCCCACTCCAGAAGTTTTTTGTCCTGTACCCGCCGTCGTTACGCGTCTCATAATAGTTAGAGTTATGTTTGAAAAATAAAGCGGCTATACCCTGATCCCACTCGTCTACGGGAATAAAACCTCTTGGCTGGCGATTCAGCGACGCCTGGGGTATCTGCAGGTTGAGGCGCAGGGCCGGCTGATCAAACTCCCATGAGGAACCGGGCGAAATGTCGCCAAGCGCGTAGCACGCCTGCTCCGGTAATAAAGCAGGCAGCCTGCCGGGCTTCAGCCTCGATAACCTGATATCGTCTATCGTCAGGCAGGGCTGAACCTCGCTGTCCTTTCCGGCGGGGGAGAACCTCATCAGAGTATTCTGTTTCACTAATTTGTTATTGACGTATAAATCAGGATTATAGTCTCCCGCCTGAACCGGGATTTCCTTCTCGTTCATCAGAGACAGATTTACGGCCACGCCGGAGCCCTGCAGCAGGGCCGGGTCGAAGTAGTAATCACGCGCTGCGGCAGGTGAACACGATACTGCCGACAGAGAAGCGTACAGGCACTGTATAGTAAGGTGATTTTTCCGCTTAGCTAACCGCATATTCCTTTGAAATCCTTGCGCCCTGATCGCTGATATACTCAATTACTGCAGTAAGCCCGCCTCCTGTTGATGTTTTGAACAGATAGCTTTTTTCCGAAAAGGGTGAAATCATATCCGCTCTCTGCTTAACCTCTTTCTTTCCGTCCTTTAAGGTGATGCTGACCATGGAAATATGAATTGGGGACGGGTTTTTAACGTGAACGCGGATATTTCCTTGAGCAGCTTCCGTCCGTACTTTTATCAGATCCGGGGCAGATGCAACTTCAGGGAGAATAGCTTTGGGCCGATAGAAGACCTTTACGCGGTTTTTAAGCATAATCAGCATTTTATTTTGCCTGTTATCCATATTCTCCAGGGCATTGCTGGGTGGGATTTGCAGGAAATTAAAATACAAAACAGACTCGCGATCGTCAGGCAGGCTGGCCGGATTGCCCGTAAACGTAACCCGCATAACCTGACCGCTGCCCGGCATAATGCGAAACAGTGCAGGGCTGGCAGTGAACGGCGCTCTGCCGGTCTGCGCCGTGGAGTTGACATCACCAGAATCAAACCATCCCTGAACGGCGTAGGGAATTGCATCCGCGTTTTTGAACTCAACGTTGACGCTTTTACTGCCTTCAGGGTAAATAATACGGCTGCCGATCATAGTCACGCTGGATACAGCCTGAAAAGAAATGACCATTAATAAAGCAATAAGGGGTAGCAAAAATACCCTTGAGTAAAGTAAAGCAGACATATTCATGATGCGTATCTAACCTGATGACATACAGGGAAATAACAAGCACTCCTGTTGGAATGCCTGTTATTAAGTTACTGGTAAGAGATGGCGTACTGCAGAGATGCCGCGACCGTACCGGCGGTAGCTGCACCCGTAGCGTAATACTGCGCAGTGTAGGTTGATGTAGCAGCTGTATCGCCTGTCGCGAGAGTTAAATCCCCTGAAGCGGTATATGTGGAGCTGAGATCGATAGCCGTGTCGGATGAATCCAGGATCTGGATATTTACATTTTTAGCGGTACCACTGTTGCCTAGCGTGCCTTCATTAGTAGTGTCCACGAGATTGCCAACAAAAACGGTGCTGATAGTGGTTGAACTGGTTGCTGAAGTGCAGCCGGTTACGCCCATATCAAAAGTTGTTGCCCCCGCTACATCGCCGGATGCGGCAAGCGAGGTAGCTGCGACGGTTGGCAGTAAAATAATAGGTGCGGTTTCATTGCCGTTAACCGTCAGGGAACAGGTCTGGTCGGTAACTTCTCCCTGAAATGAAATTGTATTATCAGAGCTCGCAAAAGCAGGAGCTGTGCTAAGAACACTCAAAAGTGCAATACTAGTAAAGCTTAGTTTATTCATTAACATCATCCTGATGATTACATCAATGTAAAGATAAAATTTGGCATGAATGTCCAGGGCATTCAAATTAATGAGTGCCTATTCTAGCTCAATCTGCTGTTAAACATGATAAGGCAATTTTTTGATCTGGCAATATGTAGTTTCATAGATTGTTGTTCCGTCGCCCTCCAGTGGATTGGATTAATATCTTTTTATGAAGTTACTTTCCGGAAAAAAAGTCGTCAAAATGATCAATTGTGTTGGAATAATCTGAATTAGGAGTGGAAGTTAGAATTTTACGATTTAACTCAACATGTTCAAAGAACTAATTAATTCACAATTCCTACAATTTCTATCAAGAAAACATTACACAATAGAAAGAAAAATCTTAAAGATTAAACATCGTTAGCTTCATGTGGCCGATGCACAAAAGTCAAGACGGAGAATATTTACTAGTCGTCGGTTGTAATCTGACATGTATATACTAGCATGATCACTATATGCATCTATTGAAGAAATGTTCCTGAACGTAGCGCCCCTATGGGGCGAGCACGGCATCGCTGCTGCCTCAACCGTCATTTAGATTCTGTCTCACCTCAACACCGGTACCGTCTGACAGCCCGACCGGCTGCGAGGTGGGACATGTCACACCATCGCGTTGACACCCGCATAAAATGAGTTCGCCTGTGGCTTGAGCCGGCTGGCGCCGACGCACTTTTCCTGCCCGGCAACGCCCTGTAGACTCTGCACCATGTATATTCCCCGACCGGCAAAGCTGCTGTTCCAGCATGACGATGGCTGGAACCATTATCTCGACAAACTCGGCTACTCCCTCAGCGACTGGACCAAACTCGCCGTCGAGCGCATGCTCGCCTGTGGTACCTGCGCCATGGGCGTGCGCCGTTACTGCTGCCCCTCACCGGACTGTACCCATCCCCGCTTTTTCTGTCAGACCTGCAAGTCCAAAGCCTGCAGCAGCTGTGGCCTCAAGGCCACCGAGCAGTGGATCGCCGAACAGCAGCACATCCTTCCCGACTGCGATTGGCAACACATTACGTTTAACATGCCCCACCTGTTGTGGCCATTCTTCAACAACAACTGGCCCCTGCTCAATGACCTGTTTCGCTGCGCCACCCGCGCCATGCTTCGCTGGGCGCGCCAACAGGGTATCGAAGTCGGCATATTTTGCGCGCTGCACATCTATGGCCGGCAGTTGAATCAGCATCCGCATATCCACGTGTCCGTCACCCGCGGCGGCCTCGACATCAAACACGGCACCTGGCGGCAGCTGTTTTTTAAAAAGAAAGAGGTGGAGGCCATCTGGCGCAACGCCGTCATTTACCTGCTGCGCGACAACTACGCGCAAATCAACCCCGGCACCCTGCCGAGCCTCAGTCATATCCGTAATGAAGAACGGTGGCACCGTTATCTGCATGCCCAATATCGCCGCGCCTGGAAAGTGCATTTTGCCAAAAAGACCCACGGCGGCGCCGTGGTCCATCAGTATTACGATCACCGCACGCAGCAACACAAACGCCAGAAAATCAGTCAGGAGGAGATGCTCCATCGGTACGTCAGCCATATTCCGGCGCGGCATTTTAAAATGGTGCGCTACTACGGCTTCCTGGCCAACCGCAAGCGCGGTTCGCTGTTGCCGAAGGTCTACGACGCGCTGGCGATGACAGTACGGAAAAAACCGAAACGTCCCGGGTTCGCGGTGCTGATGAAAGGCTTCCTGGGCACTGATCCGTATCAGTGCATCCTGTGCAAGGGCCGACTGCGTTTTGCCGGCGCCATGGCGGGCAAGCACGCTACAAAAATGCTCTCTGCCAGGCTGCAGCGGATGGCGAAAAACGATGGCTTCAGGCACCGCCCCTGGATCAGGGCGTCTGAAAACAGGTTTTAGATTAAAAACACATCAAAACAGGTATTTTTACAGATAAACAATAGCAATGCCGCACCGTCAGTGGATACAACGCGCTGCCGTTTATCGGCTACTTAGCGCGCTAAATCAGCATCGGTATTTGCTTAATTCTTTTACGGTTTGCGCCATACCTTGCCTTAGCAGCGCTTCTAAATATTCATCAACCGACACGGGCGGTTTCCGTAAACTACTGCGCTGCGTAGTTACGGCCGAAAGCACAAGTGCTCTATTTAAATCGAATAAAAAAGAAGCAAAACGAATGAAGACAGCCCAACCGGTCAGAGCGGATGGCAGAATGATGCTCGCCCGGTCGCGGCTGGACTGCTTCAGCAATCCGGAGCAGGCCGGAAAGGTCTACACCAAAGGCTTCCCGCTGGTTGATGTCACCGTCATCGATGATGATGAGATAATGCACCACCGCCGGATGGCCGCCCTGACCCTGCTGATGAAGCATATCCGCCAGCGGGACATGATGGAACTGCTGGACAGACTGCCACGGGTGATGGTGGAATGGATTTCACCCGAACAGGTGCGTGTTCTGATAAACTATATGGTAAATGCAGGCGAAGCGCCTGCTCCTAAATTTATGCGGGCGCTGGCACAGCGTCTGCCGCAGCACGAGGATGAACTGATGACCATCGCACAGCAGCTTGAACAGAAGGGCATCGAGAAGGGCAGGGCTGAAGGCCTGCAACTCGGTGAACAACGTGGTATAGAAAAAGGCCGTTCAGAAGGGGAGCGCGAAGCCACCCTGAAAATTGCCCGAACCATGCTGCAGAGCGGCATTGACCGCAGTACCGTCATGAAAATGACCGGTCTGACGCAAGACGACCTGGCGCAAATCCGCCACTAATCCCCCTTTCCTGGCACTCCCTGTCCGGCCATCAGCGAATACTGGTGGGGCAGGGAGGCACCAGACTCAGGCTCTGCCTGCCAGCCACAGCGATTAAACAGCTTCATCACCCCCGCTACGTTCCCCGTCAGACGCGCTGTCAATGGATTTATCTGTCGACCACTGTCGTCAAAAGCAACATCGAGGTTGGCCCGTGAGAGATAAATGCCATTCACACCCGCACTCAGGACTAAGGCATACCGCCCGGACCATTCACGATCGCTCAACAGACGGTAACTCCAGCTCATGTCCTTCGCAGTTTCCAGGGCATACGTCAGCCGGAACAGGTCGTTTTGCTCGGACAGTTCGCCCGTGCAGGAGCGCCAGAGGTAATTCAGCTTGCTGGCCAGCTTCGCGCTGACGCCCAGCAGGCGTCCCTGTTTCAGAAGCCACTTGATATCGGGTGCCACATCACGCGAAAAACGTCGTTGCTTCAGTGCGCTCGCCAGCCAGCGGGTGAGAAAGAGGTTTTCCTGTGCCGGTGACAGCACATCACCGCTCTGTCTGGCCAGCGCAAGCGCCACCAAGGCGCACCATGCCAGATGCCCTGATTTTTCTGTCAGTGTCACTGCCTGTACTTTTCCTTATATTCTGTCCACAAAATTTTGGCGGCTTCCCGCTTACAACACCGTTTTAGGGGTCTGAAGCCCAACCGTACGATAAGTGTGTATTTTAACCAGAATGATGTTTTCGTTACCGGGGTTGCACGCCGGAACCGACGAAATTTCCGTGACACATCACACACTCAGCTATGGTTGCTTCTCGTACACTGAGCCATCAGCTCCGTGTACGAGTGTTACCGAAGTCTGAGGGTCGTAACGGAGGCCCTGATTAAGTATCTCCCCATAATATCCTCCAACGGCCGATTGTAGTTTGGTAATGAGGTGAAATCAGGGAAAAGAGCCGATTAACATTTTCATTATTGTTAATATTTATGATGTCGAAATTATTACTACTTTCCAGAACGTTAACTTTAGTGAAAGTAAGCAAAGCATCTATGTGTTTTAACCCATCATATACGTGGTCTAAGTGTATATTTGACTCTCTACCATCACAGCCGGTTTTAACCAAGAACCCACGTGACTTAGGTAGTTGACATTTACTCCCGTAATTATCTATATGTATTTCATACTCGTCACTCATCATAAATATCGCTGCGTCAAGTAACGTTGCTGTTGGTGTAAAAGAAAAAGTATCACCCAAATCAACTGCTATGATATTTATATCATTCTTATTTACAATACCCTTTTTGAACCACCGTTCGTATTGCTTTGTTTTATCCAGTATCTTGGATGTTAGTTGTGTTTTGGGCTTATCTGTAACTGCATGTTCTTTTGCATTGATGCTTTTACATCGGAATCTTTCATCTTCTTGGGTCATTAACGTCACTTCAAAATTAAAACGAACCCCATTCATCTTCATTACGACATCAGGGTGATTTTCTCCTGTTTGCTCAATCAGTCGGGCTTCTTTACTAATACATTTTTGCAGAGCAGTTGCTAAAAAGACCTCGGAAGGAAATGATTTTCGCTTATTAATATCCTTCTCAAGGTCAATTGCTTGAGTAAATGAGTCCTGATGCTTTCCAAGATATTTTTTTACCTGTTGAAATGCCTTTTCATAGTCGAAACTCACATTCATCTCCTAATTCAGCGCTTTATTTTATAACTCCTTGAAGTTCCTAACCATCAAGCTTAGTCAATGAAGCTAATGAACTGTCAAACCATGCTGGATGCAAAACGGGAGTCAGAGATTTTCTGATTGTAAATTCGTCTAATACATGAAACTTAGTTGACATTTTAATGACCTTCTTCTTTATATTTTCTCTTATCCAGAGATGATCGTATGCACGTATTTCGGAAGGAAGAATAAAAAAGAAATCATCCTTTCTGAACACACTATCCTTTTTATTAAATTGTTCGACCAGTGTAACAAGAATATATGGAACGAAAGGTATTGTTAATCCGA
>NZ_JBGKEB010000042.1:0-15131 GCF_041399425.1 Enterobacter sp. KBR-315C3_2022 | reverse complement strand
CTGGCCGGTGGAAGAACCCGGAGACAGCTTCACGTCAGTGCCGTTAGTGCTGCTGGACGGCGCTACGCCGTGGGTCATGTCGCCGTTCCACTTTTTGTGCTCAGGCGTTTTCGGCATGTCCATACCGGTTTTGCCAGTGGAAGAACCCGGAGACAGGATCACGCCGGTACCGCTGGTGCTGCTGGACGGCGCCACGCCGTGGGTCATGTCGCCGTTCCACTTTTTGTGCTCAGGCGTTTTTGGCATGTCCTTGCCGGTTTTACCGGTGGCAGAACCCGGAGAAAGGGTTGGGTAGTTCGTATTCGGAACGTCCCATTTTTTCTTCGGCGTCGTGCTGTCGGCCGGTTTCGGCGCAGGCTTCAGATCGCCCGCTTTCGACGGGGTAACGGCCGGTACGTCAGTGCTGTGCGCGATGTCGGACGGGGTGGTCTCCGTCTTCTTCGTGCTGTCGGCCGGTTTCGGTGCAGGCTTCAGATCGCCCGCTTTAGACGGGGTAACGGCCGGTACGTCGGTGCTGTGCGCGATGTCGGACGGGGTGGTATCCGTCTTCTTCGTGCTGTCAGCCGGTTTCGGCGCAGGCTTCAGATCGCCCGCTTTAGACGGGGTAACAGCCGGTACGTCGGTGCTGTGCGCGATGTCGGACGGGGTGGTATCCGTCTTCTTCGTGCTGTCGGCCGGTTTCGGCGCAGGCTTCAGATCGCCCGCTTTGGACGGCGTAACGGCCGGGACGTCTTCGCTGAACGCTCGCTGAGACGGCGTGGTGTCCTTGTGCTTCGTGCTATCGGCTGGTTTATGGTTATCGGTATCGCCATGATGTTTAGTGTCAGGCGTATCGACGTCGTAGCTGCCCTTGCTCTTCTTACCGAAGCCAGGATCCGCCAGCGTATAGGAGATGTTGTTACCCGCTTCTTTCTCATCGCGGGTCACCACGGACATTTCGTCCTTGTTGGTGTTAATCTCGCCGGTGGTGCCTTTGCTGGTAACGTCGCCCACGGAGATGGTTGACTTCTGGGTTTCGTTACGATGGATCTCGTCCACGGTATCGACGTAGATGTTACCTGACGGGATGCCCCCTTTTTTGCCCGGTACGCCGCCGATGCCAATCCCGCCGCCGCCGTAGAGGCCGTCCTGCTCGACGGAATCGTCCAGGGTTTTGGCGTTGATGTTGCCCGCAACGTCGACGGAGCCCGTCCCGTCCTGAGAGATGATATTGGCGCCGGCCATGTTGAGGTCGCCACCGGTTTTCACGTCCAGCTGTCCGGTGGTGTTAATGCCCGACTGCTTGGCGGTGCTTGACGAGTCGTAGGCTTCAGAGCCACCGCCAGCGTTAACCGCACCGGTAGGCATAACGCCTTTGCCGGAGATCGCCACCCCTACGGATGCACCCCAGTTGGCGCGCTCGTTGTCGGTGTGCTTGGTGTCCTGAACGGAGTTGATGGTCATGTCGCCCGCTACGTCAACATTGGCGGTATTCGCGTCAATGTTGGCACCGGTCATGGTCATGTCGCCGCCGGTCTTGATCTTGACGTCGCCACCGGTGATGGTGCTGTTGGTGTAGCTGGTGGTGTTACCTGTACCTGTCTCGGTGCTGCCGCTGTAGTCGAGGGACGCACCGCCGCTTACGCCGGAAAGATCCACGCCTACACCTGCCGTAATGCCCCCGGAATGCTTGTCGGTGGTATTGGTATAGCTGGTAGTGGATTTCGCCGCGTTCATGTTGACATCGCCGCCTGCGTTGATTTCAACGTTCTGGCCGCTGATATCGCTACCGTTCAGCGTGGTATCTTTCTTGGTGTTGATCGATACGTTGTTCGCGCTGATATGGTTGATATTTTCCGCAGTTGACGTGGTGTTCGACTTCGATTTGGTTGAACTACCGCCAATGGTAACGGACGCGCCCGCCAGATCGTTGAGCAGGATATTGGAAACATCGCCCCCGATTTCTGCCAGCGTCGTAGCCGCGTTAGCTGACTGACCATCGGTTCCTTTTTCAATCAGGTTACCGGACTTATCAATGGTGTCCGCGACGGTGCTGTGGACCTCACCGGAAATGCCAAACGTGGTTTCCTTATGGGTAGAGGTATTTTTACTCTCGTCCAGATATTTGGTGGTCGCGACGTCTTCAGCACTGATGTTCAGTGAGTCACCGGCGCGCAGATCGGCCCCGCCGATGTCGGCGGTTTTGCCCGCTTCGATAGATCCAGACTTATCGAAATTGATGGACGCGTTGGTATTCTTCTTGGTATCCGTGATGGACGAATCTTTGGTGGAGTTAAACTCCAGGTTGAAGCCAGCGAGATCGGACACTGGCGCACGGCCAGGTTTTTTACCAATCGCAGAGGTATCGGATTCACTGCCCGGGCTAACGTAATCACCCTGAGTGGTCTCTGTGTTGCCGCCGCTCATCGTGCCGTAGCTGGTATTGACCGACTGGCCGCCGCCGTTAGCGCCTGCGCTGAGGGTAAACTCGCGCGAGCTGGAGTGCTCTTCTTCGTGCGCAACGTCCTGGGACGTTTTGATGGTCACGTCGTTTTCAGCGCTAATGCTGCCGGTTTGCGCATTATAGGTACCGCCTTCCATCACCACATCTTTCTTCGCGTGGATGTCCATGTTACCGCCAGCGGTAACGTTTGAACCCACCGCGGTGCCGGTGGTGGTCTGCGTATCGGAGAGCGTGAAGTTAAAGGCGTTTCTGACGTCGTTATCGATAGTGCGTTTAGCATCGATTTCGTGCAGATCGTTGAACGTGACGTCACCCTCGGTGGCGTTCATGCTTACGTCTTTACCGGCGGTAATATCGGACGCGTTGGAGGTAATGGATTTAGCCTCCATGCTGATGCTGCCGCCCGCGGTGACGCCATCATCAAAGGCATGAATAACCTGCTCGCCGTTCTCAGCATGACCCACGCTTGCGGTCATGTTGATATCTCCGTTTGCGGCAGACATGTTGATGTCGCCGTCAGCCTTAATTTCGGCGCCGTTGTTGTTGATATTACCGTTGGTGCTGGACATGCTGATGTCGCCGCCGGAGGTAATACCCGCGTTCATCCCGTTGCTAACGTTGTTAATGTCACCGTCTGAAACCAGCGTCATGTTGCCGCCGGAAGAGATGGAGCCATTGGTGTTGTTAATGGAGTCGGCATCGACGTTCATATCGCCGCCAGCATGGACGGTGGCGGTTCCGCCGTTAACGTCGCCGGACTCCATTTGGCGCAGCGTTTCAGGGCACAGGTAAATCACCGGTACCAGCACGTCTACGCCGTTGACGGTCTGATTAACGTACCAGACGATATCGGAATTCAGGTTGTCCATCTGGTCTTTGCTGAGCGGTTCACCCATAACCAGCCCCAGCGCGTTGTCTTTTGCCGCAACGCCCGCGTTATCCATCAGCGCCTGAACCAGCGCGTCGCCCTCAAGGCCGTCACGAATGGAGAAGAAGCTGCCGACGGAGCTGCTGATTTCACGACGGATAAGCTCAGAGGTGAAATAGTTGTCCCCGATAACGTTAACGGGCTCTTCAGGGTTGTAGCCCACCTGATCGAAGAAGTAGTCAGAACCGGTATAAGCGTTCTGATCGATCATTGACGGACGGGTTTCGAAAATAGGAACGATATTGTTCTTTGGCCCCGGATAGGCGGTGCCATTTTTCTCCGCTTCGGCGGTTTTTTTGAAGTCGGTTGAGACTTCAAACATGCCCGGGAGAGACACCAGATCCTTGATGGTCGGCATAGGGCTGATGCCCATCGCAAGCTCATCAATGGTTTTGGTGTTTACCGCAACGTTAAAGTCCGGGGTAATGGTATCAACCGTGTATTCGCCAACGTCAATATCGCTGATGTTAGCGTTGCTGTTGATTTCGCCCGAACCGTCAATACCGTTATCCAGCACGCCGCCGTTGTGGGTGAAGTTTCCGCCAGCGGTAATTTCACCTTTTTCCTGCGGCACGTAGTAGGTTTTCTTGTCCTTCAGCGCCTGGCCGTCAGAGGCCGTGACCTTTGCCCACTGTTCGCGCATCTTGCCGTAGCCGGTAGTTTGCCAGGTTTCGCCAAAGATGCTGGTCATCATGCTGTTAAACAACGTGGATTTGTTGCCTTGCATGACAACCGCGTTATACCAAATATCTTTCTCGGTATCCTCATCACCTGTTTTTGAAGCAGCGCTACCGTTACCGAATTCGAAATCGAGGAACTGATATAACGTAGTGAAATCCCAGGTGCCTTTATGGACTGATGCTACTTTCCATTCATATGCAATAAAGTTACGGTCGTATTGATCGCCCTCCAAAGGAATCTGAAGGTAATCATATATAGACATCTCGCCATAGCGTGGTGTGTTATGCAGGTTACCGGTAATGGTGATGTCTTTTGCTGCCTGAATCAGTCCACCCACGTTGGTGACTTCATGGGTATCATAAATATCACGCTGGTTGATATTGATATTGCCACCCGCACTGATTTCAGCAAGCTCGTCCAACTTCAGCCCCGACGTGACTATCGGCATATTGAGCGCGATCCGCGTGTTAGACTTAGTCATCACGTTTTCAATAGTGTCGTATTCTGCATAAGCCGACTGTGAACCCGTAACGCCAACCTCATCCCCGGTATAGGTGCTCTCATTTTTCAGCACTTTAGCATCGAGATTGACGTCTTTTTCTGCACGAATAATACCGGCGCTGTTCCAGATCTCATTGGCGATGATCGAAATATCGCCCATGCTTAGGATGTTGCCGCCATACCCGTTAAGGACGGTGCCGTTGCGCGCTTCCAGGTTCATATTACCCATCGTCCACAGCAGGCTGCTGCCGTCGTTGGTAATATCGCTGGCCTTGATAGTCAGATCGCCTGCGGAAATGATAGATTTTACGTTCAGGAAATAACCGTCCGCGTTGACGGTCATATTGCCAACGGATTCGACGTTGGTGTTGTTAATGAAATCGCCGTGGGTGGTGATGTTCAACGCGTGTCGGGCGTTGATGTCGCCGTTATCGTCGCTCAGCATCAGGCTGTTATCAACTTCCAGGTTAAGGTCATTGCCCGCCTGAATGACGCCGTTGTTATTGTTGAAGCTGGTGACGTCGAGGCTCAGATCGCGGTCGGCGTTAATCGCCGCGTTCAGGTCGTTCTGCAGGTCCTTCGCCTTAACGATGACGTTTTTACCCGTGATGACCGCATTGCCGGTATTTTTGATCGCCCCTTTTTCAACGTTCAGCGCGACGGTCTTGCCGCCTGCCAGCGCGGAGTCGCTTGCGTTGTTCAGGTTCTGCGCCACGTTCAGCGTCAGGTTGTTATCCGTCGAGACAATCGCAGCGCCGTTTTCGTTGGTCACATTGTCCGCCGTGACGGTGACGTTTCCGCCCGCGACGACGGCTGAATCCGTGCCGCTGTTGGTCAGCGTATCCGTGACCACCGTCAGCGCACCGTCCACGGCCTGGATAACGCCGCCGGTGAGGTTGGAGAGGATCCCAAGGGCGTTCAGCGCCGCGTTCATGCCCGCGGTAATCACGGCACCGTTGGCGTTGGTCAGGGAATCCACGTCTTCAATGGTTAAGTTACGCAGAGCCATCAGAACACGATCGCTGCCGTCGTTCACCACGGTTTTGATATGGCGAAGGATCAGGTCGGTGCCCGCCTGAATGACGCCGTTGTTAGCCAGCGTGTTGCCGTTCTGCAGGGTGATGCTGGCGTCGCTGAGGATCACAGAATCGTTGTTGATCGCCTTCACGCCGTCCAGCGTCATATTGCCGGATGCCAGTAAAGCCGCATCGGAGCGGTTGTTCAGGGTATCGACGTTGGTCACGCTAAGCGTCTTGCCCGCCTGAATCACCGCGCTGTCGCTGTTGGTCAGCGTTTTGACCTTATCAATCGTCATGCCGGTGCCGCTCACAATCGCAGCATTTTTGGCGTTGGAGAGGGTGGTGATATCCATCAGCGCCAGCGCGCCGTCGGTAACGATCTGAGAGGCTTCGTTATTCAGCGTGTCGAGATGTGCAATCGTCAGGTTGCCGCTGCTGTAAAGGGTGGCATCATTAACGTTGTTCAGCGTGCTGAGGCCGTCCAGAAGCAGCGTGGTCGCCTGAATACCGGACCCATCGTTGGTTAGCGTGCGGGTGCCGGACAGGTTCATCTCGCCCGTCGCCAGCATCACCGAGTTGCCGGTGTTGTCGATGCTGGCCATGTTGGTCAGGCTAACGTTTTTGCCCTGGATCCAGCCTTCACCCTCGTTCTTCAGGGTAGTGGTATGCGCGCCGTCAAGGGACAGGGTTCCGTTCGCGAGGATCTGACCGCCTTTGGTATTGGCCAGCTCTTTACTGACGTTCAGCGCCATATCGCCCGCCGCGCTCAGCGTGCCGCCGCTGTTGCTCAGCTTCGCGGTTTTCACCTGAACTTTCTGCTTGGCGTTTACGGTGCCGCTGTTGTCGAGCGTTGCGTTGGCGTCAGAGGCGGTCAGGGTGACGTTAGCACCTTCAATCTTGCCCTTGTTCTTAACGGATTTGCCTTTCGCGGTCAGGGCAACGTCTTTCTTATTGCTGATGATGTTGCCGCTGTTATCAACGTCGCCGTCGGCGTTAATTGTTACGCTGGCATTGTCGCCGCTGATGCTGCCGGAGTTGGTCAGGTCGCCCGTGCTGGTGAGCTGAAGTTCTCCTGCCGTAACGCCCATGTTTCCTTTGTTGTTCAGGGCGCTCGCGTTCATGACCAGACGCTTATCAGCGAAGATGCGGCCTTCGTTATCGAGGCTGCCGACGTTGATGGTCTGGTTGTTTGAAGCGTAAAGAATACCGCTGTTTTTCAGCGAGCCGGAGGCAATCGTCACGTCGCCCGTCGCGCTGACGGAGCCGCTGTTTACGAAGGCATCTTTCAGGGTGAACTGCAGCGTGCCTTTTTTCGCCAGGATATCGCCGCCGTTGTTATTCATCTTGCCTGCGCTGATCTGAACATCACCGCTGTGGCTAACCACCTGCGCGTCAGAGATTAACGAGGTGAACGGCACTTCCACGCCGCTGACTTTGACGACGAAATCGCCGTTTTTCAGCGACACAACGCCACCGGCGATAACCTTGCCGTTCGCATCCAGCGCCTGCAGCTTGCCGCTCAGGGTATATTCACCCGCAACGTTGATCTGGATCGCCGGGATGGTGGTGGCCGTGTTTTTGGTGACCAGTGAAGCCGCGTTTTGCACCAGCGAGCTGGCATCGATGCGGATGGTGCCGCCAGAAGAGATAACGTCGCTATTGAGCGTAATGCCCGCCAGCGCGTTCAGGACGACGTTGCTTTTCGCCTGCACGCCCGCGGTGGATTTGTTGAGGGTGATATTTTTACCCGAAAGCGTCAGGTTTTTATCGCTCGACAGGCTTGCCAGCGCGATATCGCCGTCCGCGTTCACGTCCAGATCGCTGCTGGCAATAATCCCGCCCGCGTGGCGCACGCCCGCACCGGATTCGGTACTGATCAGCTGAATTTTTCCACCGTACATGGAGCCCAGCGCGCTACCGTCGATAGCCACCGCCGGGCCTTTCCCGTCGCCTTTGCTGCGCACGGTATGGCTACGGTTAGCAAGATCGTAATCGTTTTGGCCCGCCAGCACCTTGATATCCGCGCTGCCGGCGATTTCGCCTTCCAGCTGCGCGCTGCGGCTGACGATGTCAAAGAAGCTTAAACCGTCGGTGTTAATCCCCTGTCCGGTGACGGAGACCGCGCCTTTTTCTACGGCCAGCTTGAAGGTACCATCGTCCTTCGCCTGCACTTTACCGGTGCTCAGCGTCAGGCTGTTGGCGTTGATGGTGGTAGCACCGTTAACGCTGATGCCGTTTTCGTTGGCAATAATAATGTCGGCCTTTTTACCAAAGACCTCCATCGTCCCGTTGATGTAGGACGCTTTAGCCCCCGTCACTTCACTGATGATGGCGCTGGCTTCGTGCTGGAGCTGGGCGTTTTTAACCGCATAGCCGCCAATTTTCGTGACGCCATCCTTCATGCTGTTGTTAAAGATCATCCCCTGCTTATCAACGTTAAATTCGTTGAATTTGTTCATGGAGATGCCTTTCCCGTTAGGGTCAGCAATATTGACAACCGGCGTACCGTTGGCCGCCTGGCCCATGGTTGGGCCATTTTTCTGACGCGTATCAGGCGTTGTCGCCGCATCGGCAGTGGCCGATAAAATACTGGCTAGCGACAAATATAATGGGCAGAGACGCTTATGCAAATTGCTGGCAGTTATGCCGCCACCCTGTGTTTTTTTGTTTTTCATAATCCTTCCCTTTATTAGAAATTAATTTCCGTTTTGTAATAAACCACCGTGTTATCGATGGTCTTATCTTCCATGGAGTCTGGTTTTTTGACGGGCCATCCAGCCGTAATGTAGGAAGTGAAGTGGCTGCCTGTTGCCTTGACGCCAACGGATGCGCCCATCATGAATTGGCTATCGCAGGTGTTAATTCCGTCGGGGCAATTATCTTTTGTGAAACCAAAGTCGTAGCCGAGATAAGGCGTGAGCTGGTAGATACCGGCCAGGCCAATATCGAACGGGAACTGAAGGCTGTTTGCGATCCACGCGCCGCTGTCGCTCATCACGTTTTCATCTTTAAAGCCGCGAACGGTATATTCGTCGCCCAGCGTGACTTTGGCATCGCTGACCAGGGTGTCAGGCGTATACTGGAAGCCGCTGTTTAATTCGTAAGTCATGCCAAGGCGGCCAAATTTAAAGAGCGGGCGCGTCCATGAGGCGATGCCGTTATATTTCACGTAATCGACGTCGAAGCCGCTGAGATCGTCATCGCCGTTGCTGGCTGAGCCAAACCACGGCGTCGACGCGGTGACGCTCAGATCGCCATAGAACCAGCCGCCGCCCACCGCGCCAACGTAGGTAAGGCCGGAAGCCAGAGAGGTGTACGTTTTTGAGCTGACGTCGATTCTGGCGTTTTCGATACCGTTGTAGTTATCGCGACGTTCAAGTTTCACCCACGCGCTGGTTTTGCCCGTCGCACCGCGAACAAGCATGCGGCTGATGCGCAGCGAGGCTCGCTCGGAGGTGCCGTCAGAATCATAAATACCAAATCCGCCGTCGATCCCTTTTTCATATTCGGATTTGTAGTAGTTGGCATCAAATCCCCAATAGCCCAGCGGCACGCTGTAGCTGAATGACCACGAGTCCTGCTTGTCATTCTCGTTTTTGAGGTTGTTCCAGGAGTAATAGGCGTTAAAAATATCGTTCAAACCGGCGATATTTTTGGCGGTCAGGCTGCTGTAATACTGCTGCCAGCCGTCAGCGGCATTCCCGGAGTTATTTAAACCCGCCGCCACGTCGAGCGGGAATGAGGGTTGGCGAATAAGGTTGAGATCGGAATAGCCGTTAATGACCGAAGGTTCAACGCTAATGTTGTCGCCGCTTGATACGCGCATCAGGTTTTCAACCATTTGGTCGATATCCTGCATATTCAGAATGTTATCTTTGGCGAAAGGATAGGCGGTAAACAGGCGCGTTTTTTCGCGGAAGGTCGGTTCCTTACCGTCGACCTTAAAATCGCTAATCTTTCCCCACAGCACGCGCAGCTTAAGCGTGCCGCTTTTAATATTGCCGGGCTCAATACTGATTAAGGTCGTGGCATAGCCGCGGGAAATATAAAAATCCGTTAACTCTTTAACCAGATTAAATATTTCGGCTTTGCCCAGGCTTTTATTCAGATACTGCTCAACGATGGCCTCTCGCTGCGGAGAACCCTCAAAAATCGTATCGTTGAGGATCTCAATTTTGGTTATGGTAAATTTCCACGTGGAGTCAGCCGGAAGTGAAGAAGAGGCATCTTCGCCGCGCAGGGCGCGCTGCTGCTGAAGAAGCGCTTCCGTTCTTTTGGCCTCTTCAATCAGAAACTGATTGCTCTGGCGCTCCAGGCGGTCAAGCTCCTGCTTGTTCTGAACGGAGGGCAGGGTAGCGGCATGCGCTACCTGCAGCAGCGGCAGTAAAAAAAGGGCTTTTTTAGTAAAGGATATATAACGCATTTCTCTCTCCCTGAGCGTTAATAAGTAACCATAGTGTAAATAACCGCGCCGACGACTTTGCCGGGGGTTAGATTTTTTCGCTCCACGCCGTCTTCGACGTATATTTGTGCCTGATATTTTTTGGTGATCGTAGGTGAGGCGGTAAATTTATCCACAGAGCCTATTTTTACCGGGGAAATATTATAAGCAGACGCTTTCTCATAAAGACGAATGGCAAAGTTACCGGCATAACCTCACCTTTTTCGACCCCTATAATCCCCGATAGGGTGCCAAACGGAATGTTATTTACGGAATTAAAGGTCAGGCCAACTTCGAGCGTTGAAGGGCAGCCAATGGTAATGCTGAATTCTTTTTTATCACCTTGCTTTGTTCCGTTATTCTGAAAGTCGGCGATGCTATAGGTACCCAAATCGATGTGGTTAGATGTCGGATATATTGAGCATGAAAGGGGCACGACTTTAATAGCTGCACCAAAGCTGACTTCCATAATCGGCAGTTTTTCGCTGGTGTCCGCCGTCGGAATCACCGACGCCTGAGCGACGGTGCCGGCAGGTATGTAGCTTTCGCCTTCGCTCAGGTTGCCAATCTGCACGAACTCAACCAGCACGGTGCTGTTCAAGACCGAGCAGCCAGATGAGCAGGTTGTCGGTGATCCTGAGTTACCCGGGATCCACGAGGATGACGTCTGGCCGGGCCATCGCACGCGGATACCAATCCCCGGAATTTCCGTCACGTAAATATTTTGTACCTGTGAGACGACGTAGCTTCGCGTAAAGGTTGAGTGCCACGTGGACTGCGTAGACCCGTCGCACTTATAGCTGACGTCCGGCACCGGGTAGGATTTGCTCCACAGCACGGTGCCCACCACGCCCTGTTTTGCCGGGTTGAGGGTGATAGCATCAGCGATATTTAACGACGCGAGTGCGGTAGTGCGCGAGCAAAGTGCGGCATAGGCGTTATTCCCTGACAAAGTAAAAAATGCAGCGGACAGCACGATCAGTGCTGCCGTAAAAATCCGTTTCATGGTGTTGTCTCGCTACTGATACAGGTTATTTCAATGGCTTTAAACGACTCCTCCGCCGATCCCTTGTCCTCCGCATTCAGGTGCGAATAGCTGGCACGACACTGCGCGGGGCGTTTATTCTTCTTCCACTGAAGGGTAAGTTCGTTTTTGCCTTCTTTGAGCGCCACCATCGCCAGGCCGTTTTGGCCCACCATGCCGATGTTGTCTCCCGTTTCATTCAGCACTGAGGCGCCGAACGGGATAACCTCGCGAGAAGGCTGTACGAAACGCACAAAGCTTTGGCTATTGCCCAGGGTGTCCATTTTGATTAACACTGCCGCGCCGGACGTGGGCACAATGGTTCGGTGGGTATCGTCAACTTCGATGTTGTAGGCGGTGCCTTTCGGGTCGGCGTAGACGTCGTTGTATTTGTAAGGCACCAAATAGCTCACGATGCCATAGCCGTTATCCTTGATGAGGGCCTGAGAATCAGGATAAACGCGCGATCCTTCCGCCCCTTTCGCCTCAACGATGCCGATGGTGTCAGAGAGGGTAGGGACGAAGTTGACCCCGCCCTGATGCACAACCATGCCGCCGTTCAGGTTAACGCCGCCCATAAAGGAGTCCCTGGACTGGCTATAGGTCATGCCGCCGGATGCGCTTTCGCCGGTGTAAGAGAGGTTCATGCCGAAGTTGGTTTCCGGCGTGTTGGACTGGCTGAAATAGCCGCCGAAACCAAACTGCGAGCGCTCGCCCGCGGAACCGTTTAACGAGGTGCGGAAGTTGGCTTCATCGCTGTTGTAGCTGAAGTTAGCGCCAAGGTGCGCCTGCTTTTCGTAGTGGTGGCCGAGCGGCATGCTCATGTTTAAATAGATCGTATTTTCGTGGCTGCCGTCATCGTTATCGGTTCGGCCCACGGAAATCCCCCAGGTCGTCACGCCGAACTGGTTGTTATAGCCCACCACATAGTTCGACTTTTCGTTATACCCGCGCTCGTCATTCCAGACGTTACCCACGAACCCGCTGAGGTAGAAACTCCCCCAGCCTGCGGGCAACATCTGGTTGATATTGGCTTCCAGGCGCTCGCGATAGCGCTGCGGTAAGTAATCCTCCTCGCCGGATTCCAGCGCGCGCTTGAGGCTAACGGCATCGTTCAGGGAGTAGTAGTTCGAGCTTGAGTAGCGATAGCCAATCAGGCTGAAGTTGGTACCCGTGTTCGGCAGGGCTTTCGCCAGGCTGATGCGCAGGCTCATGTCGCAAAACGTACCGCAGTCCCCTTTATCAGGCTGGCCTTCAAAGTGGGTAAACGAGCGGGTGACGTCGATGCCTAACGCCCCCAGCGAGGTGTTGACGGCAAAGCCGGTCATCAGCGACGCATAGTCGCCTTCGAAGGCGCTTTGTCCGCCGACATACCCGGTGAGGTTGTTGAACAAACCGTACTGGAGCGTTCCCTCAATGGCTTTTGGATCTTCTCGCAGCCAGGTGTCACGGATCTCGCCGGTGGCGACGGAGTAGCGGTAGTAGCCTTCGCGCAGCAGCTGCGGCACGCTGGAGTAGGGAACAACAAACTTAGACTCTTTGCCGTTCGTTTCTTTAACCGTAACCTCAAGATCGCCGTTATAGCCGGTGGCGTAGAGATCGCTTATCGCAAATTCACCCGGCGGCACGACCTTTTCATAGATGGTGTTGCCGCCCTGCTTGATGGTTACCGTGGCGTTACTGTTGGCAATGCCGCGCACCACCGGCGCGTAGTTACGCACCGAGTCAGGCAGCATGCGATCGTCCGTTGCCAGGCGAACGCCGCGCAGGGCGGTCGTGTCGAAGAAATCACCGGTGGTATTGAGATCGCCCAGCACAATCTGTGACTGGAGGGGGGCAATGGCTCTTTCGGCATAGGCCTGAATGTGCTGTATGCCGGAGTTATCCGTATCGCTGCCCGATGACAGGCTGTCATAGGTCGTAAAACGCCAGGCGCCGAGTGAGAGCGTGTTGTGCACGTTGCTGTAGATGTAGTGCGAGTTGTCCTGCGTCGGGCGATACCGCGAGCTGGTGGCGCTCAGCGTATAGGAGGACATCAGCGCCGGCACGCCTTCATCCCACAGCTCAGGGCTGACGTAACCGTCAGGCGTGTTGAGCAGCATCACCTGCGGGATGGTCACATTGAGCTGCTCTTCATCCTGATCGTACTCTACCGTCGCGCCGTTAATGAGCTCGGGCAGAATAATGCACTCATTTTGCTTCCAGTCTGGCGGCAGTTTCGAAATGTCGACGTCAAAGCGGACGATCATTTCCGGCTTCATGCAAACATTAAAGCCCTGCTGATTGTCCGCCGCGATAAAGGTTAACGGCCAGGTATCAATGCGCTTGAGGTTACTGTAAACCTCAAGCTTATAATTCCCCGGCTGTACTCTTGCGGCACCGTCATACTGCGAGAGGTCGATACCGCTATCATAATATTTCATAAACCCATGTGAAAAACTGATGGGTTTATTCGTGTTTTCTGCCTGCGCAGTCGGTGAAGCCAGAGTAATAGAAATGACTAAACTGCTGATTGACAGCAGATTATTATTAGTTTTAAACAACATCGACATGCAACCGTCCTGGTGTATATCTTTATTATTAGAAGTTATAGGTTCGTTTGATATAAGCACCGAGATCGGTAATATAATTGTATTTAAATATACCTTTACCCTGAACGGCATTAACCTGCGGGAAGTGATAGATAAGCGTGCTGTAAGGCGCAATCATTTGGCCGTCAATCATCACGTCTTTACCCTGCGCATCGGTCAGCCAAACGTTCGTCATGCTCACGTGGAAAGGGGATTTGTTTGTGCCAACGACGTCATAACCCTTAGCCGTTTTCCTCAGCTCCCAGGTTAACTTATCCGCCGCTTCCATAGGATTGCCTTTTAGTCCTACAGGGCGATAGAAGAATTTAATCAGGGTCCTGAATGCCATGGTGAGCTGATTTTTATCGGCATCTTCTGGCGCTTCCGGTGGAATATCCAGCACGTTTAGCCACAGCACGGTTTCGCGGTCTTTAGGGTATTTCGATACCGCTTCATCCGTCTGGAAAATACGGAATACTTTACCCTTCTGCGCGTTGATTCTGGCTGCAGGCGGGTTAATAAAGAAAGGAAGTTGCTCTTTGGCCACGCCGTCGGACTTATCGGTGCTGGAAAGCCAGACCTGAACCAGCTCAGGCGTTTTGCCAATATTATTAATGCGTAACGTTTGTTCTTTTTCCCCGGCGTTGAAGGCAACGCGGGTGGTTAAAATTTGAATGGTCGCACTGGCCGTGAAGGAAAAGGCCAGAGTGATAATGAGAACAGAAGATTTAACTAAACTTTTTAACATCTGGCCTAATCCTTTAGGTGAAAATTAGTGGGTAAAACGGCTACGCACTATTACTGGTATTTAATGGAGTACACGACGTCGGTCGTCACTTTACCTGCGGTAGCTGCGCCGCCGGTGGCTACATACTGTGCCCAGTAGTCAAATTTCGCGGTATTACCGGAAACGGTAACGGTTTTCGCGTTATTGTTAGCGGTATTCAGGTTCAGAATGGCTTTTGTAGAATCCAGTAAACCGATTTCCACTTTGTCTGCGCCGCCGGACGTTTTGGCTACGGAGTTTTTCAGGTTACCGGTGACGGCGTTAATGTTGGTGCTTTGTGCCAGTTCGAAGAACACGCTGGCAATTTTCCCATTGGTGCAGTTAGCGCCGCTTAATTTGATGAAGAATGGCGTATCGCCCGCGCGCTGGCCGTCCGTTTGCAGAGCAGTTGTGCTAATAGAAGGCAGGTGTACGGTAAAGTCAGGGGAAGCGGATTCACCTGATGCATCGCCACCGGTAATAGTACAGGTCGCATCGCTGATGGTGCCGTCAAAGGTAATGGTGCCGTCTTCCGCCGCGGCTGCGGTGCCAATAGTGGATAAAACGGTCAGTAATACAAATTTAGACAACTTTTTCATAACAATATCCATATAATATTTTTGGGATATGGATTGTATAGATTTAATAACCCTTGCTGCTATCAGACAACCATAAATATAATCTTAATTTTAAATCGACATATTTGGTTAAGTTATGAGTTGATTTTTTAATTGTGAGCGAATTCCAATATATAGTAC
>NZ_JBGKEB010000041.1:0-16171 GCF_041399425.1 Enterobacter sp. KBR-315C3_2022 | reverse complement strand
ACTATTGACATTTTCAATATAATTTACAGCATGTCTTACGACTTCGGCTGTAGTAGCTGTGTCCCCTGAGATTTGTGATGGCCGAAGAAAAGGCACGCTTGCGCCGTAATCATCTGCAATAGCAGCTATTTTTTCAGAATCAGTACTGACCAATATCTCATCAAACAGACCACTTTCCTTTGCAGCTAAAATTGTCCAAGCGATCAACGGCTCACCATTTAAAATTTTAATATTTTTATCGGGTATTCTTTTACTTCCTCCCCGTGCAGGGATCAACGCAAGCTTGTATGTCATTTGAAAAGACCTTTATAATCAAGTTGAGCTTTATTAAAATCATCCATTCGACCAATATCGAGCCAATATTCATGAATGGGAAACATCATAATAGAGTGTCCTGATGCGATATACTCCTCAAGTAATGAAGGCATATCGATTTTATGATTTTCTGGAACGTTCTTAAAAATCGCAGGCTCAATTACGTAAATCCCAGCATTTACGAAAAAGCGGTGTACCGGTTTTTCCACCATACTAGTGATTCGATTTCCATTTCCCTCAATTACGCCATAAGGAACTTGATACTCATATTCTCGTACACACATGGTGGCAAGGCCACTAGCATCGCTATGAAAATTCAGTAATTTTTGTAGATCCACTGTTGTCAAAACGTCTCCATTAATCATAATTAATGGTAGTTGAGGGGCATGTTTGGGCAAGAGTCCTAATGCCCCCCCAGTTCCTAAAGGCTCTTTCTCAAATACATATTCAATGTTAACTCCCCATTTAGCACCATTCCCAAAATATTCAGTTATCTGATCTGCCATATAATGCGTTGAGATAAAAATATTATGGAAACCAGCATCGATAAACTGAAGGAGTAATGTTTCTAGAATAGGTTTATCACCTACTTTTAACATAGGTTTTGGACATGAATCAGTTAGAGGTCGTAATCTTGTGCCAAAACCCCCGGCCATAATGAATACTGGGTTATCATAGCGCTTGCGCTTTATTTTCCCTTCTAAGGTTTCTAAACCAATGATCTGATTTGTTTCATGATCGATAATAGGTATTGCCAAAATGCCATTTTCGACCATCATATTTATCAATTGAGCTTGCGACATGTCTGAAGAAGCAATTTTTGGCAAAACATTCATCACATTAGTTACACTAGCATCAAGATCGATATTATTTAGAATTCCACGCCGAATATCACCATCGGTTACTACACCAAGTAATCTACGATGCTCATCTACAACAATAGCTATCCGCAATGCTTCATCATTAATGATTTTTAATGCTTTTCTTACATTATGCTCTGGTGAGATTAAAACATTTTCCCAATTTTTGCTCATTTCAACTTCTCACTTGTGTTATTTTGTCAATATGTGGACGTGGTGGATAACAAACGCTTCCAGAGTCTATATCTTTTGTCACTACAGCTCCGGCACCGATAATACATCTGTCTCCAATTTTTACTCCTTGTATTAGGATAGCCCCAGCGCCAATAATTGTTGAATGCCCAATTCTCACGCCCCCACAAATAACACTGCCTGGTGCAATATGACAGTTAGCACCTATAATAGAATCATGCTCAATTATTGCACCAGTATTTAATATTGTATTCTGCCCTACCTGAACTCCATACTGAACGATAGCCCCAGGGAGTACCTGTACTCCACTACTCAAAATGCTGCTAGGCGAAACTATTGCATCTGGCGAGACTATCGACTCAAAGTTATATCCTAATGCAGAATACTTATCATATACTTCTTCACGAATGTTACTATAGGGTATATGACCAATTCCATTTATTAATGGAGCGCCAGGTCCCTTGGTTAACTTCAAAAATTCAGCATCTGTCAAATGTTTTACGTTTGAAAATATTCCCACATCATCTGGTGGAGTCAAGGATACTACACAAGTTATTTTCCCGTTCAACTTCTGAAGAATTTCCGCCAAAACACGGGAATGTCCGCCTGAACCAATTATAACATATACAGGAGAATCGAGTTTACTCAACGATATAATCTCCAGGTAAATAGTCCCTATTTGTTTTTTTTCCTAATATATCCCAGAATCGATAAGGTGATAGCCCACCGCCTGGCCGTTTGATTGCAACATTATCCTCGGTTAATTTCTCTCCCGCTTTTATTTGAGCTGATGCCACAATACTTTTTCTTGCTATCACTTTATTCTTTATTTCTGAAATCGTCGGACTTTTCAATGAACATCCTAGAGCCAATTCTATCTGCCGGATTCCATCAACCATGTTTTTGAGTTCATCAGGATTCAAGGATGCTTTATGATCGGGGCCATCCATTGTTTTATCTAACGTGAAATGCTTTTCAATCACCGTAGCGCCTCTAGCAACTGCAGCGATTGGGATAATAATACCTTCACTATGATCGGAATAGCCTATTGGGAGATTGAATGCATGTTCCAAAGTATCTAATACGCGTAAATTAATCTCATTAAATGGCGCCGGATATTCGGTAGTGCAGTGGAGTAGCGTTACCTTATCTTTTAAGGCCTGTTGTCCTTCAGGTGAAGCATAAGCTAACTGGAAAGCTTCAAGGCCTGGTTCAGAGTCAGCTTTTGTTGTATAACCAAAAGCTATAACACCTAACGCCATCTCAATTTCTGATAAAGTTGCCATACCTGTTGAAACTATAATATCACAGCCCGTTCTGGCATGCTGCAACACAAGCGGCGCATTCGTTAATTCACCAGATGGTAATTTTAGGCGTGTTAGTCCTAAGTCGTTCACAAGGAAATTGAGGCTTTCATGATCAAAAGCTGTCGAAAGGAATTCTATTCCCAAGGACTTGCAGTATGCCAAAAGAGCATGATGCGCCTCCCAAGAAAGTTCAAGCCGACTGAGCATATCTAATTGTGATTCTTTCTTACCTGTATTATTTACCTGATAATCGGCTTGTACTGCTTTTTCAGTAACTAGATTTTTTGCTTTAAATGTTTGAAATTTGACGATATCAGCCCCAGCTTTGAATGCTGCATCGACGAGTTTAAATGCTAATTTTTCATCACCGTTGTGATTAACGCCTGCTTCAGCAATTATTAGTGTCATAGAATTTCACTTAATGTCGTAAAAAATCTTATTTTTTCCAAACTTCATTGATTTAATCATTTTTATTACTTTAGAACTAGCATCCCCCTGACCATAAGGATTTATAATGGCTTCTGAAGATTCTTTATAACTACGTGATATTGCAATTTTTATTGCATCAATAATTGATTGTTTCTTTGCAACACAGTCGATTACACTTTTTGCTGCGAGGCGACCTTTTTGCCTCTCTCCAATATTTACTGTAGGAACATCGAATGAAGGAACTTCTATAATTCCACTCGATGAATTTCCTATTACAGCAGCTGCATGCTTAACTGCACTCAGATACCGTAAATGTCCCAAAGAAGGAATTGCAACTACACGGTCACGTTGTTTTGATGCATAAGCTTCCAATAATGGAATAATTACACGTCCACCATCATCTGCATTTGGGTATGTGAGAATGACTTGATGCTCGGGAAATGAATCGAGAGCGGTAAGTAAAGCGCAAAAACTTTCCTCAGCCGGTTCCGCCGCTAAAGTCACAGGATGATAAGTCACAAGAAAATAGGGTTTTTCTAAGGAAAAGTTTAACGATTTCGAAAGTTCATTTAAATTAAGAAAATGCCCTCGTTTTAAATGATCTAATCCAATTGCCCCCACATTTTCAACTCGTGTTGGTTCTTCCCCTAGCTGTATAACTCTTTTTTTATATTCTTCGGTGGAAGTACCATGAAGGTAACTAAGTTTTGTTATGGCATGCCTAATTGCATCATCGTAAGCACCCTCTGTTTTCTCCCCCCCATGAAGATGAAACACTGGTATGCGCAAGATCATAGCAGTCTGTGCTGCTGCAAGCGCTTCAAAGCGATCGCCAAGTATTACCAAAATGTCAGGCTGTAGCCTCGATAATGCATCAGCAAATCCCAATACGCCAACACCTATACTTTTAGCTGTTCCAACAGCAGTATCAGATGACAACAGAATTTCAATCTTCTCACTAATAGGAAAGCCATCTTGCATAATCTGCTGCCAGGTATTTCCAAACTCTGGTGAGAGATGCATACCGCTCACCAAAAGTTGTAGATCCAGATCATTGTCATTCTGTATATCTTTAAGTAGCCAATATAGTAGTCCGTATTCAGCTCTTGTACCGGTGAATACAGCTACTTTACGCTTTACTCTATTATCCATCTTCATGCCACTGGAGAGCTTGGTAAATTTATCAGGCGGGCTTCTATTTTCTCGGAATTAGTAAGATCATCACGCATAGCACTTTCAAACATTGGCAGGCGATGCATTAATTTCCATATTGGTCTAACCATTACATTAGACGCATTCATTTCCGCTAAAATAGCATCTCGTGAATCGTTATTTTCACAAATTACTGCATTCAGCCAGTAGTTGGATTTAGCGTAGGATGGTTCTTTTACAAACTCAAATTCTGAACCTTCAAAAAAGCGCTCGTAACGTTGAGCCAATGATCTTTTTCGTTTCAAGAAAACGTCAAGCTGTTCCATTTGCCCGCAGCCAAGCGCTGCGTTAAGATTTGGCATACGATAATTGAAGCCCGGCTCATCATGATAAAATTCATATGGATGCGGAACTTTTGCCGTCGTGGTTATGTGCTTCGCACGGATTCCAGCTTCAGGAGAACGACAGAAAACCATTCCACCACCACCCGTAGTGATAATTTTATTACCGTTAAAACTTAGAGCACCATACTCACCCAGTGTACCGGTATGCCTTCCCTTATAGAAAGACCCTAAACTTTCAGCTGCGTCCTCAACCAGAACAAGATGCCATTTCTTACATACATCAATAAGCTCATCCAGCTCTACAGGATGTCCGAAGGTATGCATTGGAACAACTGCACGAATATTCTGATGAGTTTTACGGTGTACGCACCCTTTATCGGTTAACGCCGCATTTTCTAATAGCCAATTCTCAAGAGCAACCGGACACAATCCCAAACTGACTGGCGAGACATCAGTGAAAACAGGTTCTGCCCCCAAATGATAAAGTGCATTACAGGTAGCAACAAATGTTAAAGCCTGGGTAATAACCAGGTCGCCCCGCTTAACACCTGCAAGATACAACGCTGCGCTTAGAGCGGCAGTTCCATTAACCGTCGCGACAGCTCGTGACGTTCCGGTGTAGGATTCCATTTTTCGCTCGAAATCATCGACGTATTTACCGACGCTTGATACAAATGTACTGTCCAGCGTATCCAGAACATATTTTTTTTCGTTGCCATCAAATACTGGCGCATGCAAGGGAATAAATTCATCCGTCTTGTATACGTCACGAACAAATTCGACAATTGATTTTATATTCATTCGAGAATGCCTTGCTTACATTTTGCTATCGAGATATTTACCTGTTTCTTTATGCCCAAAGTCAGGGATCATTTCAAAGAACAGTTTTACAATATCGTCTTTATTCCACTCTAAAGATTTTTTCATCTCTTCGATGCGCGCTTCAAAGTGGGCCAGTAGTGCTGGATCATACAAAGGTTCATTCTTGATTATGCCCAGATTATTAAATCGCTGCATATCAAGTGTTTCATTTTCGGTGAAGAATTCTTCGAAGTCTTTCTCACCGGTAGTATCACTTGAGGTAAATAAACATGGCCATTTACCTTGAGCAGGCAACGTTTTGGCCAACTCGCGAGCTTCGTCTTCGGTTTCACATAGATGTGGCTCGTAGCCACGCTGTTTAAGATATAAAACTGCAATATCTGCAAATGAGATAAGGTGTAGTGCTTCACTTAATTTTGGGAAGAAAATATCGCGATTATCGCCAAAAATACAGGACATCAAACAGAGTTCACCAGATTCTTGCGGAGTGACGAAGTAACGTTTTATATCATTAGGTGCAACCAGTGGTTGCTGCTTCTCAATCCGTTGGTTAAAACCATGCAAAAGTGAACCATCCGAAAAAGCGACATTTGCGAAACGAGCAGTGGAAATAGCTATTTGTTCACTTTTACGCATTAAGAACATTTCCATAATACGCTTCGATGCACCCATCATATTGACCGGATTTGCAGCCTTGTCAGTTGACACACAGAAAAATTTCTTAACGCCAGCCGTAATTGATTGTTCAATCGTTTTATCGGTATTGAGAATATTTACCTCGATCATGCGCATCAAAGTAAAGGGATCTTTTTCACTACGCACATGTTTAAGCGCAGATAAATTCAGAACATAATCATATTTACCGTCTGCCTTAATAAAGGCATCATATTCTATTGAACCAATATCTAATGCAAATGTCTGAAAGTCTCCATCAATATAACCAAACGAACTACGTATATCCCTCACAAGTTCAACCATATTGTTTTCACTGATATCTACAACATGTAACTTTTTCGGATTACGTTTGAATATTTCTTTTGTGACGGCCTGCCCAATAGAACCAGCTCCACCCAAAACAAGAAAACGAGATGTGGAAACTATTCGCTTTAATTCTTTTTCATTCCCAGATACATCATCACCAAATAACGCTTTATTGCGCCCAATAAGTTGGAGTATATTGACCATATTTTGTCCAGTTTGTTGCGTTATATTAAATAAAAACTGTGTGACTCAGAATATCTAATGATAAAAATCTTGACAGTTAATATTTATTACTCATGTCCTAAATCACCACTAAAAGGCAACTTAGAGTATCAAAAGACACGCTACCGCCCCTGGCTTAACAGCTACCAGTGCACTGCATGAAGTTAAAATTTATAGTTATCTGCGAACTTAAACTCGCAAAACAGTTAGTAATTGTCGTCCTAAACGCCTTCAGAAACAAGCATAAATCATCAAACACGACTACCAAAAAACGGTACATAACCCATTGTTATATTTGCCATTTCAAAACGCAAAAGCGGCAAAGGCCAGTCAGGCATCACTTTCATGCTCTGACTGGTCGTTTGCCGCTTTCGGTGGTAAGTGCGTATTAGCCGTTAGCCAACAGCTTCTCAATCCGGCTTCTGAACTTCGCCCCTTCCTTGTGGTTACGCAGGCCATAGTTCACAAACGCCTGCATGTAGCCCATCTTCTTACCGCAATCGTAGCTATCGCCCGTCATCAACATCGCGTCAACGGACTGTTTTTTAGCCAGCTGGGCAATTGCATCCGTCAGCTGAATACGCTCCCAGGCGCCAGGCTCGGTTTTTTCCAGCTCGGCCCAGATGTCGGCGTTCAGCACATAGCGGCCTACTGCCATCAGGTCAGATTCCAGGGTCTGCGGCTGATCCGGTTTTTCGATAAACTCGACGATGCGGCTCACCTGCCCTTCCGTCTCCAGCGCTTCTTTCGTCTGGATTACAGAGTACTCAGACAGATCGCCCTTCATGCGTTTTGCCAGCACCTGGCTGCGGCCCGTTTCGTTGAAGCGAGCAACCATCGCCGCCAGGTTGTAGCGCAGCGGGTCAGCTGAAGCGGTATCGATGATGATGTCCGGCAGGACCACGATAAATGGATTGTCACCCACAACCGGGCGGGCGCACAAAATTGAGTGGCCCAGGCCCAGCGGCTGCGCCTGGCGCACGTTCATGATGGTCACGCCTGGCGGACAGATAGACTGAACTTCTGCCAGCAGCTGACGCTTGACGCGCTGTTCAAGCAGCGCTTCCAGTTCGTAAGAGGTGTCGAAGTGGTTCTCAACCGCATTTTTGGAAGAGTGGGTAACCAGGACGATTTCTTTGATCCCTGCAGCAACAATCTCGTCGACAATGTACTGAATCATTGGCTTGTCGACGATCGGCAGCATCTCTTTAGGAATTGCCTTCGTGGCTGGCAGCATATGCATGCCCAGACCCGCTACCGGTATGACTGCTTTCAAATTAATCATTATATCTTCCACCTTAAAATGGTTGACGAAGTATAGACCCGATCCCGCAAATTATCTGATGAATGAAGTCAACTACGCCGTATGCAAATCACGTTTTGAACTGTAACTGATACAACTTAACTGCAAAACGTGCCTAACGTGACCCAGAATTATCGGAAACCTTACTTAAAAAACCGATGGAAGCTCTGTTTCCGACAAATCGCAGCCCGTCGTTCATCATTCAGATACGAACGTAATGTCATCCTGCTTTTCATGCACAAATTCATACTTCAACGTACGATCCAAACCCTGTGAGAGTGTGTAAGGAGCATTGAAGCCAGAGCTGTGCACTTTTGTGGCGTCAAACTGAGTGGTGGCACAGAATTTTTTCACGCGGACCGAGCTGATTGCATATTTTTTGCCCGTAACCTTGCTGAGAATATCAAAGCAGTACCCTCCTAGCATGCCGAGAGGATAAGGAAGGTGAACGGATGGGATCTTCTTACTGAGGCTTTTCTCAACTTCCGACACCAGCTGATTCATATTCAGGTCGGGTTTATCAACGTAGTTGTAGACATTGTAACCAGGCTCAACATTACTCAGTTTGAACTTGATAAACTCGACGATGTTGCCAACGTAGGCCATGGACTTGTAGTTAGTCCCTGCCCCGACCATCGCGAACTTCCCCCCTGCAATCTGTTTTAGCAGGTTGTATACGTTTCCGCGGTTACGCTCACCGAAAATGACAGTAGGGCGAACGATCGTTAAAGAGCGCGCTTCCGGCGCTTTGTTGAACCATTCGCGCAGAACTTCTTCAGCCTGCCACTTGCTTTTACCGTAGTGGTTGAATGGGTCGTGTGGATGAGTCTCATCAGGATTGACTTTGTTGAGGCCATACACGGCAACAGAACTGGTAAAGATAATGTTCTTTACATTATTTTTTTCCATTGCTGCCAACACGTTACGCGTTCCCTGAACGTTTACATCGTAGTACAACGATGTTGGGCTTACGTCATCACGGTGTTCAGCTGCCAGCAACACAACGGTATCGAAACCAGCCAGAGCCCGATCGAGTTGATCCTGATTGCGCACATCACCTGAAACGGTGATTTCTGGGTAAAAGTGACTTTGCTGTTTGTCGAAGTTAGTGACATCAAACTCAGCCTGAGAAATCTCGATCAAACGGGTCCCAACGAAACCAGACGCGCCAATAAACAAAACTTTTCCGTTCATACACTACTCAATGCGTTATATGTTTTTGTCACACCTCTGGTATACATTTTCTTCCCTGAGGCATAGCTACTAATCGAACAAATCCGGCACATGTTGACATGGATTATAAACCTTAACACTACTGAGTTCAGTAACAAAATTTAGGGGGCGCGGTCGGCTAAGCCGCGCCAGATGAGTTATGCATCACTTCCCGTTTGGCGGCAGCGCAAAATTCAGCCGCTCCGTGTTCACCACCTGCTGGTCCACCCGGTCGATATCCACCGAGCTTTGCCCCTTCTCATTCACCGCATGGATGTTCGCAAGCGACAGGAGCGTCTCCTCTTTGGCCATAAACTTCCCGCGCACGTCCTTGCGCAGATCGAAATTTATCTTCAGCGCAGGTCCCACGGCGGCCTCCTGCATCACGTTGATATTGCGCAGGAAGAGGTGCTGGGGCTTGTTGTGCAGCTCAAGCGTCGCGCGCTGCATGTCCACGTTGGTGATGGCCACAAACGAGGTGGCGTTCCCGGAGGAGATCTGTATCCCGCGCAGCTTGTAGGCAAGCCTGCGGTTATCCAGACGAATATCGTTAAGCTTAAAGTTCTGGGGAATCGACAGATAATCGCCTTTGATAACACCATAACCGATTAGCATTCCGGCAGAGTTTACCATATCGACATTATCAATAACGAAGTTGTCACAGCCATATATCGCGACGGTTGCGTTATCTATTCCCGCTTTTTTACTGAAGTCAGGTGTGATATTGGCGGCTTTTATATTACGGATAATAAAGTGTTTACCGTTTTCAACGTGTACCAGCTGTCGACAGTTGCTGCCCGTGATATTTGCGACCACGAAGTTTTTTACGGTCTGCTTTTCGGGATAGTCGTTATCGTAGGTGCTGCCCGCGAGGCCGATGCCAATCCCCCAGTTTATCTTGCCGTTGGTGCAGTTAATGTTGTCGATCACGTGGTCGGAGATCAGGATGTTGCGATCGTTAATGGCGACGTTCCACTCGATGGCGTCGCCCTGCAGGTGGCTGAACGTACTGTTGGTTATCCGCGCGCCGTCCACCTGATTATGGAAGCCCTGGCGCAGAATGGCGTAGTTGGCCTGGCTTACGTGGATGTCATCAATGAGCAGGTTGCGCATGACTTTCGGCTTTTTACCGCCGATGTAGATTTGCGTCACCGGGCCAAAACCGCTCATCGCCAGCCCTTTTATCACGCAGTCAGAGCCGCGCACGTCGAGGGTGATATTCTCGGTTCGCCCCTTCCCCTCTCCGATGACCTTACTCCCCTCCTGCAGCACGAACCGTCCGCGGCCGTTGCCGGTCAGCGCGCCGCGGATCAGCAGCGTTTTGCCGTCAGGAATAAAAATGCCGGTGTTGATGTTTTCACAGGTCAGCCCGGCGGGGACAACAACGGTATCGCCTTCGCTAAACGCCTGCTTAAAGGCGGCGATCCAGTCGTTTTTGTTGTACTGATTCACGGAAACCGTCTTTCCCGCTGCCGCCCGCGCGGTGCGAAGCGGCAGGAGCGGCATGGCCGCCAGAACGGACAGCGTTGAAACAAAATGGCGTCGGGTAATCTTTTTCAGCATACAACCTCGGCGTTACAGCGTTTGCAGCAGGCTCGCGAGCTGGCGATTGATCGCCTGCTGGTTAAAATCGGCCTCGACCTTCTGTCGGGCGTTGCGCAGCACGGGAACCAGCGTCTGCTGGTCGATATCGCTGAATGCGGCCAGGCGATCGGCGAGCGCCAGCGCGTTATTTTCAGGCACCAGCCAGCCGGAATGCTCGGACGTGATCAGCTCGGGAATGCCGCTGTGCAGCGTCGACACCACCGGAATGCCTACCGCCATCGCCTCCATCAGCGCTACCGGGATCCCTTCCATATCGCCATCGGTGCCCGTGACGGAGGGCAGCAGGAACACGTCCGCCTCGTCGAGCATTGCCTTGACCTCGTGGCTCGGCTTAAAGCCGGGCATCTCGACCAGATCGTCCAGCTGATACTGCTCGATCAGCGTGCGCAGCCGACGCTC
Source organism: Enterobacter sp. KBR-315C3_2022 (assembly GCF_041399425.1). Lineage (NCBI taxonomy): Bacteria > Pseudomonadati > Pseudomonadota > Gammaproteobacteria > Enterobacterales > Enterobacteriaceae > Enterobacter > Enterobacter sp. KBR-315C3_2022. Next base: position 5,028 of record NZ_JBGKEB010000041.1, on the reverse strand, counting down.
CCACGGGCCAATGCCGAGGATGCGATAGCGAAAATCGACGCCGCGCGCCTTAAGCTGGCGGCAGGCCTCGATCGCCACGTGCAGCCCCTTCTTCTCGGTGAGGCGCGCCACGGAGATGATCTGCAGCGGCTTGCCCGGCACCTTCACCGGACGCTGGGTAAAGCGCTCCATGTCCACGCCCATGCGCGAGACGGTGATTTTGTCGCTCGGGCAGCCCATCGTTTTCAGGCGTCCGGCCCACAGGTCGCTGATCGGCAGCATCATGTCGCCGCGGCGAAACAGCTGCTGGTACTCCGGCGTGTAGTGGTTCAGCACCTCGCGGCTGGAGATGTCGATACCGTGGAAAATGGTCGCAATTTTGCCTTCAATCACGCCCAGCTCGCGCAGCTTGGCCGCCGTGACCCCCGCCGGGCCAAAGTGGGCAATAAACACGTCCGCGCGGTACGGCGCCTGGGTTTGCCCGCAGATGGCCGACAGGATGAGGTTGCGGGATTCCGCCCCGAAGCGGGAAACGTTCAGCGCCCGCCACGTCGACGCGCGATGGATGCCGCGCAGGGTCTTGCCGGCGCGATAGCGCAGCTTGTTTATCCGCCCGCCCGGCTCGTCCTGCAGCCAGCGGGTTTTCGCCTCCAGCCCATACTGGGTATAGGCCGCATGGGTGTTTTGCGTGTCGCCCTTCTGCAGGGCGACAATCTCCACGTCGTATCCCATATCGATAAACGCGGTGATCTGGTTCAGCACGAAGGTCTCGGACGACAGGGGGAATTTCAGCAGGAAAAAGCCAACCTTCATTTCCCCTCCCCGACGCGATCCAGCACGGATTTCACCATCGCGATGCCCTTTTCGCGCTCGGTTTTCACCGCCGCGGCCAGGCGCTCGTTGATGGCAGGCAGCTGGCCGAGCGTATCGCCGACCATCGCCCCCAGCGAACCGTCCAACAGGTGGCGAATATCCACCGCCATTTCCGGCATGCCGAGCTGCTGCATGATGCCCGCAGACTTGTGTTCGTAGTTAATCGCAATGGCGGGTGTGCCAAAGTTCATGGAGATAATCGCCGAGTGCAGGCGCGTGCCCACGGTCAGGTCGCAGGCTGAAAGCAGCTTGCCCATCTCCAGATCGTTCAGTTCGTCCATCACCACGTGATAGCGCGACGGATCGTTGACCAGGCCGCGCAGGTTGAGCGCCACCATGCGGTCATCCTTGTTGTAGCTGTCGATGCCGGTGCAGGTGGAGAGCGCCAGCACCTGATAGCCGCTGTCCAGCACGCGGTTCACCACCTCGGCGAACGCCTTCTCGTAGGCGGCCTGGGTGGTGCCGAGGCGCTTGTCGAACGGCGCCAGCTCGCGCAGGGTAATCGCCACGGTTTTCTGCTTCGCCGCCACGTCCAGCCAGTGCTGCACCGCGTAGCTCGCCTGGAAGCTGTCGTCCTGATGGTCCACCAGCCACGCCGTGTCGACGCCGTGCTCCACTTTAGAGGTGTCGATGTCGCAGCGCTTCATCAGGTCGAGGCTCACGGATTCGCGCAGGATCAGCGCGTCGCAGTGGCCAAAGACGTAGTTCGCCAGCTGGTTAAACTGCGGATCCTGGAACGGCCCGACGCTGTGGCCAATCATAAACAGCGGCTTTTTCGCCATAAAGGTGCAGAGCGCGTGCTCGAACTGCGGCACGCCGTAGAGGTCGACGAAGAACGAGCCGCCAACCTGAATAATCGCGTCGTAGCCGGAGAGCAGGCGAACGAAGTCGGTAAAGCCCTGGGCAATCGCGATGTTGCGCAGCCTGCCGGTGTCGGTCACGCGGGAAAGCAGCACCTGGTGCTGGTAGCGGCGGCGCAGCACTTTTTTGACGCGCCCCATCACGCCCGCGGCGTTGTTGTGCTGCTTCATCTGGCCGTACAGCGGATCGCCGATCACCGGGCGGTTCAGCAGCCAGGACGAGCTGACCGGATAACGGCTCATCACGTCCACTTCGGTGTCAGGATTGAGTGTGTTAATCGCATCCAGTAAACCGCGCAGGATGGCGCTGTCGCCACGGTTGCCGCAGGTATGGTTGCCAAGAATCAGTAATTTCATAATGGCCTCTTAAAGAACTAGCCTGCGCGAAGCAGCGTTTTCATTTTTTCGTTACGGCAAAACTGGCGCTTCATCTCCACCACCAGCGCGTTGCGCGAGAGCACGATCATCACGCCGAAGGCCAGCGCCCCCGCGGCGACCTGCACCGCCAGCAGCGCGGCCAGCGGCAGATGGCCGTTGAGCACGATGCCCAGGCCATAGCTCACCGCAAGCGTGGGCAGCGAAAGGTAAAACGGCAGCCACAGGCTCAGGATGTACTGGCGATAGCTGGAGCCCAGCACCGGCTTGATCATCACGAAGTAGCTCAGCACGGTATTGATGATTTGCACCAGCAGGAAGCCGATCGTCACGCCGATGGCGCCCGCCGTATGCCCGCCGACGATAATCGCCGGAATGAATAGGAAGGTTTTAAAGACGTTGAACTTAAAGCTGATATCCACGCGGGCCTTCGCCATCAGCAGCGAGCCGATCGGGTTCCCCACGGAGCGCAGCAGCCCCACCACGCACAGCAGCTGCAGGATCGGGACGATGCTGTTCCACTTCTCGCCAAACACCAGCGGCACAACGTTGCTGGACACCACCATCAGCCCCAGCAGCACCGGGAAGTTGATGATCCCCACCACCGAGAGCAGCTTGTAGAAGTTCACGCGCAGCTTTTCGGTGTCGTCCTGAATCTTGGCAAACGCCGGGAACAGTACGCGGGTGATAATCGGGTTCAGCTTCATCGGCGGCACAACGGCGACGTTATAGGCCAGGTTGTAGCCCCCCGCGACGCTCGCCCCGAGAATGCGCGCCAGCACCAGGGTGGAAAGGTTGGTATTCACGTAGTTGATGATGCTGTCCGCCGTCAGCCACGCGCCGAAGCGCAGGTTGGACGAAACGGACGCCAGCGAGAAGTGCAGCCCCGGGCGGTAGATCTTGCGGCCAAAGTAGCCGAACAGCAGCGTGCGCACGGCGGAGTTGACCAGGTAACCGAGAATGGCGGTCATCGCCAGCGGCCAGAAATGGGCGCTGACCACGGTAAAGGTAAAGCCCGCCAGCACGGCGCTGGTCTCAATCATGCCGATCTTGTTGAACTCCAGCTCTTTTTGCATCAGCGCGCGGAACTGCTGCCCGTGCGGGATCAGCACAAACGCGAACGACAGGGTGCGCATCAGCGGGGCCAGGTCCGGGTTGTGGAGCACCTGCGCAATCGCGTCGCTCAGGAAGAAGACCAGCACAAACACGACGATCCCCAGCCCGACGTTCAGCCAGTAGAGCGTGGTCAGCTCCAGATGGCTAATCTCCTTGCGCTGGATAATCGAGTTGGCGATGCCAAAGTCGGAGAGCGTATCGGCGAGGGCGATAATCACCAGCGAGACGGTCAGCAGGCCGAACTGGTGATTATCAATGATGCGCGCCAGCACCGTCATTTGCACCAGCCCCAGGCCGATGATGACGATGGTCGCCATCGCTGACCATTTCGCGCCGCTGATGGTTTTTTCTCGTAAGCTCATCTCAGTACGCCGCTTTGTTAACAAAACCTTTGAACACGGTCAGAAAGACGATCTTGATATCAAACCAGAGGCTCCACTCGCGGATGTACTCCAGGTCGAACTCGACGCGTTTTTCCATTTTTTCCAGCGTATCGGTCTCGCCGCGCCAGCCGTTGATTTGCGCCCAGCCGGTAATGCCCGGCTTCACCTTGTGGCGCAGCATGTAGCCCTCAATCAGCGAACGGTACTGCTCGTTGTGGGCGACCGCGTGCGGGCGCGGCCCGACGATGGACATCCCGCCGGTAAAGACGTTGATAAACTGCGGCAGCTCGTCCAGCGAGGTGCGGCGCAGGAAGTTGCCGACGCGGGTCACGCGCGGATCGTTCTGCGTCGCCTGGGTGACCACCCTGTCGTTTTCCATCACCTTCATGGAGCGGAATTTCCACACCATGATCGGCTTGCCGTCCATGCCGTAGCGGGTCTGGCGGAAGATCACCGGGCCGGGCGAGGTCAGCTTCACCGCCAGCGCAATGCAGCACAGCACCGGGGAGATCAGCAGCAGGATCAGCGACGAGAGCACGATATCTTCCGCGCGCTTCAGCAGGCGGTTGATGCCGGACAGCGGCGTGTCGTACAGCGGAACGACGGGCACGCCGTTCACCTCTTCAATGCGGGAGTGGAGGATGTTGAAGGTAAACACGTCCGGGATGAGGATCACCGAGCAGGTGGTATCCGCCAGCTCGCGCATCAGCGCTTTGATGCGCGACTCGTCCTTCATCTGCATCGCGATATAGACGTTGTGAATTTTACCGGCCTTCGCGTCGTCGATAAGCTGATCGTAGCTGCCCGCCCACTCCGCGGGCACGCCGCCGGGCTTCGCATCGTGATAAACCCCGACGACCTCAAAGCCGAGCCAAGGCTCTTTGCGGAAGCTGTCGAGCAGCACCTGCCCCACCGGTAAATCACCGGCCACGGCCACGTAGCGGGTGTTATAGCCGCGGTTGCGCAGCCAGCCTGCGCCAAAGCGAATCAGCGAGCGGCAGACCACCATCCCAACGCTGGAGAGCAGATACCAGCTCAGATAGGTAACGAGGCGGTTATCGAAGGCATGGCTGAAGGCCACCAGCCCGGCGCTGAAAATCAGGCTCAGGGTCCAGTTTTGCAGCAGCAGCATCAGCTCGGTCGTCATCTTCACGCCGCGCCACGAGCGGTAGAAGTCGGTCATTCCGCCGATCATCTGGAACACCACCAGCGCGATAAGCGCCATCAGCAGGTGCATATATAAGAACGGCTGCCCGCTAATCTGACACACCAGCCACAATCCGCCGACCATGATGGTGATATCAGAAAATCGCTGCACCATAGAGATTAACGATGCATTCGTTCTCGCTCGGTCGCGCTTTTTTAGATTCGTCATCGTTGTTCCTTTAGTTCCCCCCCCCCCTCACCCCTGCCCTCTCCCCAAAGGGGAGAGGGTGTTCAGG
>NZ_JBGKEB010000040.1:0-20631 GCF_041399425.1 Enterobacter sp. KBR-315C3_2022 | reverse complement strand
GGCTGCCGACTATACGGAAGATGAACTCGATCTGAATGCCTACTGCATCAGCCGCCCCAGCGCGACCTACTTTGTCCGGGCCATTGGTGATTCAATGAAGGATATGGGCCTTCACTCCGGCGACCTGATGGTGGTCGACAAGGCGGAAACGCCTGTGCAGGGGGATATTGTTATCGCTGAGACAGGAGGGGAGTTTACCGTCAAGCGTCTGCAGCTGAAGCCACGCATCGCCCTGCTGCCGATGAATCCCGCCTACCCCACGCTTTATCCTGAGGAACTACAGCTATTCGGCGTCGTCACGGCGTTTATTCACAAAACCCGGGGATCAAGCTGATGTTTGCGCTCGCGGACGTGAACTCCTTTTACGCCAGCTGCGAGAAGGTGTTCCGGCCTGACCTTCGGAACAAACCCGTTGTTGTGCTCAGTAACAACGACGGCTGCGTCATCGCACGTTCGAAGGAAGCAAAGCAGCTCGGCATCAAAATGGGCGTGCCCTGGTTTCAGCTAAAAGATGCGCAGTTCCCCGAGCCGGTCATCGCGTTCTCCAGCAACTACGCCCTGTACGCTTCTATGTCAAACAGGGTAATGGCGCATCTTGAGGAGCTGGCGCCGCACGTTGAACAGTACAGTATCGACGAGATGTTTCTGGATATCCGGGGGATCGATGGCTGCATGGATTTTGAGGATTTCGGGCGCCAGCTGCGCGCGCACGTACGAAGCGGGACAGGCCTGACTATTGGTGTTGGAATGGGACCTACGAAGACGCTGGCAAAATCGGCGCAGTGGGCATCCAAGGAGTGGTCACAGTTTGGTGGCGTCCTGGCTCTTACTCGAGGCAATCCAAAGAGAACAGAAAAACTCCTGTCCCTGCAGCCGGTTGAGGAAATATGGGGGGTTGGCAGGCGGATCTCGAAAACGCTCAACGCGATGGGTATCACGACGGCCCTGCAGCTGGCGCGTGCGAATCCGGCCTTTATCAGGAAAAACTTCAATATTGTTCTGGAGAGAACGGTCCGGGAGCTCAACGGAGAGGCCTGCATCTCCCTCGAGGAGGCTCCGCCAGCAAAGCAGCAGATCGTCTGCAGCCGTTCCTTTGGCGAACGCGTCACAACCTATGAGTCGATGCGACAGGCTGTCTGTCAGCACGCAGAGCGTGCAGCCGAGAAATTACGCGGTGAGAAGCAGTACTGCAGGCACATCTCCGTGTTCGTAAAAACATCCCCGTTTGCCGTGAACGAACCCTACTACGGCAATCTGGCCAGCGAAAAGCTGCAGACGCCCACGCAGGATACGCGAGACATTATCAATGCAGCCGTCAGGGCGCTGGAGCGTATCTGGCAGGACGGCCACCGGTACGCCAAAGCTGGATGTATGCTGAATGACTTTACGCCGACGGGCGTGTCGCAGCTGAACCTGTTCGATACTGCGCAGCCACACAGCAACAGCGAGCAGCTGATGAAAGTTCTGGACGGGATCAACCATTCAGGACTGGGGAAAGTGTGGTTTGCCGGAAGGGGGATTGCACCTGAGTGGCAAATGAAGCGGGAGATGCTTTCTCCGGCATATACGACTCGTTGGTCTGAATTGCCAATAGCTAAACTATGACGATGCAAAAAACATGGGACTACGTGGTGATTTCACTATGAAAGAATTTAGAAAAAAACTTTATAATCAATAGATTAACCATCAAAAAACCATGGTGAAAATAGTAAAAAAAAGATGCCAACTGGCATCCTTTTTTACTCTTGTTATCACACCGATGAAGGCAGTTTTTCAAGAATACGCTTAATAGCCTCATCAATCTCTGACTGCACTTCATTAGATATACGTGAGAATTCATAAACAACAAGCCGCTTCTTCGAGTCAGTTTTCTTCCTTGCAAACTGGTTGCGATCAGCAAACTCTCTCAACTTCTCAGTTTCAATGGTTTTTGCAGGCCGGTCTATAAGAGCTTTACTCTCTGCCCGAAAGACTGACAGGATTTTACTTTTATCAATTGCTGGATAATCAGGCAGAGCCATCAACTGTTGCCGCACTTTATCCATCAACTCCTTCACTGACGTTTTTTTGTAGTTTGCTTCTTCAGACAGTTTCAACAGAAATTGATAATCCGACAGCGAAATATCATTTATTACAGGAAACACAGATATCATTTCGTCCGGAACTGATGCCGCCTGAAATGCTCGTGTAACTTTAGCAGAAGAGATATTTTCAGCCAGAGCGATCTCTTCTTTAGTCATACTGGTTCCATAGGTAACTTCCAGCCGTTTTCCCAGCTCGCGCAGACTATGCTCTCTTGCAGTCTGTATGTCTTTGGCAAGCTGCCTTGCGTCTGCAAGATCAATATCGTCTTTTGTTACCAGAATCTCGAATTTTACGTTGTTATAGATGCAAGCAGCCCGTCTGCGGGTACCGTCTAATATTTCAATTCGTCCATTTACTTCCCGACCAATAGCCGGAAAGAATTGTTGAAGTTTAATCGTGCGGGAGATGTCAGTAACTGACTCGCGCGAAAGCATAGTCTGATCGCGCCCATTAACCGTAGCATCAATGTACGTCTTTGATTCAATCTCTCCGCTTAACACTACCGTTTTGACAAATTTGGCCTGCTTACCTGATTTAAGTGTAAAGGTTTTGACATCTCCGTCACTTTCCAGCATACGGGCGAACTCTGAATTGCTATTACCAAGAACTCTTCCTCGAGCTAAGACCTTTTTCATTTGGACGCTCCCCGGATGTATTCAATGCGATCAAAAACGGCTTTAGTAAAACGTTCCGCTTCGGTACGTGCTTTTTTCAGTGCTTCTGCACTTCCTGGGTACGAAACAGGATTAGCACTAATGATGGTGTCAAAAGATTCACCGCATCGTTCGAATCCGTCTAACCGTGGAAGTGACGAGTCCAGAATATTACTTGCATACACCTCACGAGCCAGACTATGGGACGTCTCATGATCGCGCTTACTGGTCATTTTTGACATAAATCCAATACTTGCACTCAGGCGCGGCTCTACACCTTCCTCTTCAAGACGTTCGAGCATTTCAGGCAAACGTGTTAAGTATTTGAGGGTTGAATGGAAATCAACCTGTGCCGGGGGGGTAGGGGTTAGTAGCAAATCACTCGCAGCCAGACCATTCAGAAGGAACGGATCAAGATGAGGGCCAGTATCAATGAACACAAAATCATAATCACCTGCGATACGGTCAATGATTTTTTTCCTGAGTACTTCAGAAGGCTTAAGGCCAGGTAAATGTTCAGCAACCAAAGACTCCCACTGGCTCGCCACGAAGCCGTCATCAATTGATGCAGGGATCACATCAACACCAGGAATAATGGTGGGCCGAATAACCGCTTCTCGCAATGTTTCTGCATCGAGATCGTTCAGCATTGCCTGAGCGGCGGTTTCGAGAACAGTACCAATGCTATGAGTGTGGTCCAAGAACATGGTACTAGATGCCTGAGGATCAAGATCTATAACCAGGATACGAAGATCATGGCGGAGCAAGTCCTGATGTACACGTAACGCGTGTGCAAGCGTTACTGTACTGACGGTTTTTGAGACGCCACCTTTTAGGTTGACGACAAAAATTACGTAAGGTTCTTTATGAATATCACGATATTTAGGTATATGCCGGTGGGCGTAAATATCAATAACGTTCTGAATTGTTAATGCATATTGCTCGACGTTGCCAACCTGCTTTTTATTAAATTCATAGCCGCTTTCTTCCATTTCTTTAACGGCCAGTTCTACGATGCGTCGGCTCAGCTTCGGCAATTTTGCGACCGCATTACGAGTATATGTTTGATGATACTCTGTCAGATTAAATTCCTTTCTTTGCTCCTCAATATCCCGGCTCATGGCCTGAAGTAGAGCACTTGCTCTGAGCGCTATGGTACCGACACTACCGTAATCTCGTTTCATAATTTTCCCCTGAGATAGATTCCCTGCCCATGAAATGCGTATAAAGTTCAATCACATTGTACACACAAACAAAAAACGCACAACATATTTTGCAATGTCGATAAATTGTTGTACGTATGCGGTATTTTTTCACATCACTTCGCGCCATTTCGCATGAATTATCAATAATTAGATTTAATTGATTAAATTTTCATTGACGCGATAAATTTAACTTACTAAATTAAAAAGCTCATTAAGCACAGCGATGAAGGGGTCATAGATGGGAAAACAGACAAAAAAAGCTTTAAGTGCAATTCAAGCCGCACTTGAAGAACAGGCGAGTGAAATCGCTCAGCACGATACACGTCTCGATCGACTTGAAAAAATTGTGGATGCCCAGGCTAAAGATATTGCCGCTCTAGAAAGGGGGGTGATGGAAATGCGTAATCAGTCTATTAAAGCAGCTGTGGGCGGCGGCATTCCTACAAAAGTTGTTGCTTCAGCTCATAATGTAACACCTGGACGAATCTCCCAGATAGCTCCACGCAAACCGCGAACTTCAAAATAATACATCCCTGATTTAACTTTACTGTCAGGCCGCGCCAGCGGCCTTTTTAATACCCCTTAAATATTCCTGGTGATCGTGTTTAATTTTGTTGACCAGCAGCGCAAACCGTGAGTCTGTTCAGAACTCGTTTCTGAACAGGGGAGTGGTTGGACAAGCCCATCGGGCGCGTCAGGTTGTAACAATTGGGTATCCCCAAAGTTGACCACTCCAATTGATATAGAACATTCAATATGATACCAACATAAAGTTACCACCATATATTAGACCATTCATACTAGACCATGGGTTCAAATAATGTACATCTACGCATATCTTCGAGCTTCAACTGCTGAGCAAGACGCGCTTCGTTCAAAAAACAGGCTAAAAGAATTCGCAGCGGTTCATGGGCATCGAATTGCAGGCTGGTATGTAGAAAATGCTTCAGGTGCATCTCTTAATCGTGCTGAGTTAACCCGTATGCTTTCAGATATGGAACCAGGGGACGTCATTTTGATCGAACAAGTGGATCGACTGTCCCGCCTAAATGATGCTGGCTGGGAGATTCTTAGAAAAGAGATAGCCGATAAAGGTTTATCTGTTGTCAGTCTTGATCTACCTACCAGCCATCTGGCCCTATCCAGCACAGTAAGTGATGAGTTTACCCGGAGCATGCTAAAGGCCGTGAATGGCATGATGCTGGATATGCTCGCCGCTATTGCCCGAAAAGATTACGAAGACCGTAGACGTCGACAGTCAGAAGGGATCGGGAAGGCGAAAGCTGAAGGAAAATACCAGGGCAGGGTGGCCGATGCGCAGAAACACGAACTGATTCGCACTCTGCGTCTGGCCCACGGAAAATCATTGCGTGAAACAGCTCGCCTCGCTGGCGTATCAAAGATGACAGTAATCAGGGTCTGTAAAGGGAAAATGGATGAAGTCGAATAGAGTGGAACGCCTGCTGAAAACGATTGCAGTATTAGTAACTTTCGCAATACTGCTGGCAACAGTCTCCGGACAGGCGGTAAAGAACAGCGATACAGCAGCCTGGCTTTCAATGATATTTAACGGGGTGATGGCCACTGCCGCTGTGGGCGCTTTTCTGACAGCACGCAAATGGTTGCCGCAGCTAACCATGCAGGAAGGATACAGGGAAGCCATTACGCTGGTGAACGAGCTTATACTGCCTCTGGAGGACTGGGAGTCGATGTATGGTTGTCTTATGCGGCTTGACCAGACAAGTAATACCCTGCATCAGGGAGGCCAGCCCCGGTATAATCGCCAGCTTGAATTTTCACAGCTGGAGACAGCTTTTGAAAAGCTTAATAAAAAGACGGAAAGCATCAGGCTTCAGTTTCGACGCCTTGCCACGTTCGGGCTGGCAGGTTCGGCGCGCTATGAGAAACAACTTGTTGAACTGGAGAACGCGTACCGTTCCACATTGAAAACCGCCGAAAGACTGGAAGAACGTCTCCGGGAAGATTTTCATCTTCACAGCCAGTACCAGGCAGTCCGGGAGCAGTATTCTTATATTAACAATGCAAGTAAAAGAAACCAGGTGCAGGCCAGTAAAGTTACATGGGGAGCATCAGCTAACCTTGTTAAGGATGCATGGGATATTTTTGATGAAAGCTATAACCGAACGATGGAGATTTACAAAAAGCTTTTTGATGACCGTCCGACGGTTGCGGAACTTTTTGAAGTCAGGAAGTAACGGCAAAATATTTAGTCGGCCACCGGCGCTGAACCAGGAACAGCAGCAGGCAGCGCCTGAACAGCTTAACGCAGGTGCCAGTATCAGCTCTGTTGCCCGCGACTTCGGCACCTCAAGGCAAACCATCATGCTCCTGCGTGACGATGCAATCAGCCCGGAGTAAAAAGAATAGATGGGGAGGCGACCGAACCACCCCGGAACAGTCCCCTGAAGGAGTAACAATTCCTTTCTCCGCCAATATTAGCTTTTTCGGGCTGTGATATCATCTCCGGGTCATTTTTCAGAGCCAGAGCTGATGAAGAAGAAAAACAGCACACCCACTCCACACGATGCCACGTTCAGGCAGTTCCTGACGCAACCGGATGTTGCCAGGGATTTCATGGAACTCCACCTGCCCGCAGAACTGCGTGCAGTCTGCAACCTAAGCACACTGAAGCTGGAATCAGGCTCGTTTGTTGAGGATGATCTCCGCCAGTATTTCAGCGACGTCCTCTACAGCCTGAAAACTACAGCCGGCGACGGATACATTCATGTCCTGGTCGAGCACCAGTCAACGCCTGACAAACATATGGCTTTCCGCCTGATACGCTATGCTGTGGCCGCCATGCAGCGCCACCTGGAGGCTGGCCATAAAAAGCTGCCGCTTGTGATACCTGTGCTGTTCTATACGGGTAAGCGCAGCCCGTATCCGTATTCCACCCGGTGGCTGGATGAGTTTGACGATCCGGCGCTGGCAGGCAAACTCTATAGCAGCGCCTTTCCGCTGGTTGACGTTACGGTCATTCCGGATGATGAAATCTCAGGTCATCGCAGTATGGCTGCCCTGACCTTACTGCAGAAACATATTCACCAGCGCGACCTGGCAGATCTGGTTGACCAGCTGGCACCCATCTTACTGGCCGGATATCTGTCTTCATCGCAGGTAATATCGCTGGTACACTATATAGTGCAGGCAGGCGAAACGTCCGACGCCGAAGCCTTTGTACGCGAACTGGCACAGCGTGTGCCGCAACATGGAGACGCACTCATGACCATCGCACAGCAGCTTGAACAGAAGGGCATCGAGAAGGGCATCGAGAAGGGCAGGGCTGAAGGCTTACAGCTCGGTGAACAGCGCGGCATTGCAAAAGGGGAGCGCGAAGCCACCCTTAAAATTGCCCGAACGATGCTGCAGAGCGGCATTGACCGCAGTACCGTCATGAAAATGACCGGTCTGACGCAAGACGACCTAGCGCAAATCCGCCACTAAGCCTTTCCCGAGCCTCCCTGTCCCATCAGTTTACACTGATGGGACAGGGAGGCATCCCCTCCTGTTGTATCTGCCAGTCACAGCTTTTAAGCAATTCATTAAGAGCTTCAAACTGCCCACTTATCCTGGTTGGGAACGGTAATATTTGTACCCCTTATATTCAGAAAAGTAACCAGATAACAGCCTCATATATGTTTCGTACGCTGAGATCAACTAAAAGAGAAAAGGTAAAAAATACCTTGATGCAAAAAATTCTCGATACCAAAACGCCCCCTCATTTAAAAAAACAGACTGATTTATTTTATGTCTGATTGCCTGAGTAAGATTAATCAAAATTAATTAGTGTATAATTCTTATTGTTAATTAAGTATAAGTAATTAACGAGTTGTAATAATGTAAAAAACAGAATTCTTCAGGTTAATTCTAAATGTTGACATTTGTGGGTTGTTTGTTGATTTATTGTTAACTGTCGTTATCTGGAAAAACAAACGCTAAAAATCAATACTCTGATATATAAGCATTTATTTCATATGGCTTACCTCGCTTGATCGGTATTCTCGATCAATAAATGGTGATTGATATGTAATTTCTATTGATTGATGTGTTATCGATCGATTTAAACAATTTGGCAATCTCATAACTTAAAGTACTATTCGTACTGTTGAAACTTTACGCATGCTTACCAAAACAAAAATTTTTATTTCCATGTATGTTTTGTATGGTTTCCTGCTTGAGGGGAGAGGCTTCACGTCTGATATTTACGCCGGGTGAGAAAGGATGAAGGAATATTTTAAACGGATTCATTGTGATGATTTATATTTCAGTAAAGGGCTGTTCGAGCTGATTAATGGCCTCTTTCAGCACGATTTTCCGGAGGCCGGGCATTCTGACACCGGCATGACTGAGTTTCCTGATATATGGGTTTTTTTCCGTGACAGTGCGGAGGAATTATATCCCTTTATTCGCCAGGCTGTTTCTCACCGGCTGACCATTGTCTTTGGCAAGGATTGCCATAAAAGAGTGCTGAGTAGCGTGCCGGGCCTCGAGCAGATGGTATTTATGGATCTTAATATCCCCCCTGAAAGGGCCGGGGACAGGATAAAAAAAGCATTTATTGCCAGTCGTTATGGATTACCGGTTAACCGGGTCTCGTTTGCCGGCGATCCCATATTGACGTTTTTTGAAAAATGGGTTCTGACGGGGCTGATGTCCGGGGTGAGTGTTTCCGAATTCGCCTCCCATACCGGACGGTCCGTTAATTCTATCAGCGCATGCAAACGCCGGATTATGAAAAAACTGAATGTGTTTACTAATCAGGAGTTATTCGCCAAAGCATGGGCTATGGGGATCCATTTCGACGCGTAACAGGCAAATAAAATAGCCGTTTCAGGTGTGTTTTATCCGTTTCGGAAGAAGCGGGTGGTGTTCTGCTGCGCGCTGCGTTCAGGACGAGTTGTGTATCAATAAAAATGTAACTGAGGTTTTTTAGCATGAAAAAAACAATTGTGAGTCTTTCACTGCTGGCTGCACTGGGTATGGGGATGTCTGCGGCCAACGCGGCTTCCACCGGGACCATCACCTTCAACGGTGAGCTGACCGACACCACCTGTGACGTTGATGTGAACGGTCAGGGCGCGGACGCCACCGTCACCCTGCCGACCGTCAGCATCAACCAGCTGACCGCCCCGGGTAACACCACCGGCCGCACTTCCTTCAATATGAACCTGTCCAAGTGCGTGATTGGTACCGAAGGCGGCCACTCCAAGGTGGCGGCGTTCTTCCAGCCGGGCGACACCGTTGATCTGTCCACCGGCCGCCTGAAAAACGTCGGCGGTGACGCCACCATGGTTGACCTGCAGCTGCTCGATGCGTCCGGCAACTACAAGGCCATCAACGTGGGTAACACCGACCAGGTGAACGACATGACCTACGTGGATATTAAGGCAGATGGTACTGCCCTGCTGCCGTACGCCGTTGAGTACTACGCCAATGGCCAGACCACGGCCGGTACCGTCACCAGCAGCGTTGTTTACAACCTACAGTACAAGTAATCCGCTGATCGGCCGTCCGGGGAGCCTGTTCTCCCCGGCTTTTCCGGAGTCTCTGCCCTATGTTTCTGAAAACCCTCCGTCCCGCCCTTAAGGCGGGTCTGTTTGCCCTTGTGTTTGCCGCCTTTCAGAGCCAGGCCAGTATCGTGGTCAGCGGCACCCGGGTGGTCTACCCCGGCAACGAACGGGAAGTCACCGTCAAACTGTCCAACACCGGTAAAGGGCCCGTGCTGGTCCAGAGCTGGATAGACAAGGGGGATGTGGAGGCAAAGCCTGAAAAAATTCAGGTGCCGTTTATCCTGACCCCGCCCATCAACCGGATCAATCCCGACAAAAGCCAGACGCTGCGTCTGAGCTATACCGGCTCGCCGGCCCTGCCGGAAGACCGGGAATCGGTGTACTGGCTGAACGTGCTCGAAATTCCGCCGGTGACCAAAAATATCGCCCCGAACCGGATTCAGGTTGCTTTCCGCACCCGGATCAAAATGTTCTACCGGCCGGCGGCCCTCAGCGACCGGGCAAAAGCGGCGGAAGCCGCGGAGAAACTCAGCTGGTCCGTCAGCAATGGTGAATTGAAGGCCACCAATCCTTCCCCGTATTTTGTCTCCCTGGTCTCCGTGAGTGTGTCGCAGGGGAGCCGTAAAACCTCCGTGGACGGTGAGATGGTCTCCCCCCTCAGCAGTCACGGCTTCCGCATGAAAGACGGGGCGCTGTTACGCGCCGGCACCACCGTGTCCTGGGAATACGTGAACGACTGGGGTGCCGTTAAAACGGGCCATTCCACCCTTAAGTGATCCCCGGTGATAAAAACGATTAAACAGACAGGAATGTTACCATGAACCGTCACTTTCATTATTCCGTGCTGGCGGCGGCCGTACTGGCGGCCATTATGCTGCCGGCGGCTGCACAGGATGTGCCAGCAGCCGGGGCAGAGAGGCTGGTCCCTTCAACGGACGATAAGATCTCCTTTGACCCGATATTCCTGGGGACCTCCGGTGGTGAAGAGGTGGATCTGAAGCGTTTTGAACGCGGGGATTCGGCCACCCCGGGGACCTGGCCCACGGATATCTATGTGAACGGCGAGCAGGTTTCCCATGAAGCAGTTCTGTTTTCGGAGTGGCCGGACAAAAGCGTCCAGCCCTGTCTGTCGCCGGCGATCCTGAAAAAAATCAATTTTAACTATAGTGAACTGCCGCCGTCCTTCAGCCAGGCACTGAAGCAGGAGCAGGCCTGTTATCCGCTGCCGGCGCTGATCCCGCAGGCCAGTATCGCCTTTGATTCCGGTACCCAGCGTCTGGATATCAGCGTTCCCCAAGCCATGATGCAGAACACCGCCCGCGGGTACGTCAGCCCGGAGCTCTGGGACAGCGGCGTACCGGCCCTGATGCTCGGCTATAACGCCAGTACCTACACCACCCGTTCAAACGGAAAGGATTACAACTCGGCCTATGCGGGGATTAATGCCGGCCTGAACCTAGGTGCCTGGTATTTCCGCCATGACGGTAACTATAACTGGCAGGAAAAGGGGGGCAGCCAGTACCAGTCTCTGAATAATTACGTCCAGCGCGATATTCCGGCTATCAAAGGCCGGGTGCGGATGGGGGAAACGAGCACCCGCGGCCAGCTGTTTGACACGTTGCCCTTTAAGGGCATTGAATTGGTGAACGACGACCGGATGCTCCCCCAGTCCCAGCGGGGATACGCCCCGGACGTCCGGGGCATCGCCCGTACCAATGCCCGCGTCACGGTTCGCCAGAACAGCCGGGTGATATATGAAACGACCGTCTCGCCCGGCGCTTTCGTGATTGATGATTTATACCCGACGGGCTACGGCGGTAATCTCGATGTGACCGTCACGGAAGCGGACGGCAGCGTGCAGACGTTCTCGGTGCCGTACGCCTCGGTCACGCAGCTGCTGCGCACGGGGATGCACCGCTACGATATCGTAGCCGGCAAGCTCAATGACCCGTCCATTTCCTTCAATCCGACCCTGTATCAGGCGACCTACCAGCGGGGGCTTAGCAATATTCTGACCGGGTTTGTCGGGATACAGGGCAGTGGCGCGGATTATTACGCCCTGCAGGGTGGCCTGGCGGTGAGTACCGCCGTGGGGGCGTTTTCCGCCAGCGTCACCCAGGCGCGGACTCATCTGAAGGAGCAGAAGGACACGGTGGCCAGCAGCGGGCAGAGCTACCAGGTGAGCTACAGCAAATTTATTCCCGCCACCGACAGTAACCTGACGGTGGCGGCGTACCGGTTCTCCACATCCGGCTACTACGACTATACCACCGCCATGCACGTACTCGATGAGGAGCGCCATGGCGGGTCAGCGGAGAATATCTGGCGGCCAAAAAACCGGTTTAACGTCACGATGAACCAGGGGCTGCCCGGGGACCGGGGGCAGATGTACCTGACCGGTTACACCCAAGACTACTGGAACAACGGCGGCTCAGACCTGCAGTACCAGCTGGGGTACAGCAACAGCTGGGGCAGCGTCAGCTACAGCGTCAGCGCGGGGCGCGTGAGGAATTATGGTGGGGATATGGAAACCACCTGGCTGTTTAACATGACGATGCCGCTGGGCAGCCGGATGAATAATGTGCCAACACTGACCGCCAGCGTGAACCATAACAGCAACGGCCGCACCGGTGAGCAGGTGGGGATCTCGGGCTCGGCCGGGGATGACTACCAGTATAACTACGGCGTGACGGCGATGAACTACAACCAGGGTACCGGCAGCAGCATGGCGGTGAACGGGGGATGGCACTCGCCGTACACCAACCTGACGGCGACCTATGGTGCCGGTAAACACTACCAGAATGCCTCGGTGGGCATGAGCGGAACGGTGATCGCCTGGCAGAACGGTATTGTGGCCACGCCGTACACCGGGGACACCTTTGCGGTGGTGGAAGCGAAAGGGGCGAAAGGGGCAAAAGTGGGCGGCTACTCCGGGATACGTATTGACCCGTGGGGGCACGCGGCGGTGCCGTACCTGAACCCGTATGAGATGAATGAAATCACCATCGATCCGAAAGGACTGCCGTATGACGTGGAGCTGGAGAACACGACCGACAAAGTGGCGCCTTACTCAGGCGCGGTCAGCCGGATTGTGTTCAAGACCAGCCGGGGTACGCCGCTGCTGATTATGGCAAAACAGGCCAGTGGTGAGGTGGTGCCGTTTGGAGCGGAAGTGGCTGACAGTACCGGTACGGTGGTGGGCAGCGTGGGCCAGTCAGGGCAGATTTATGCCCGCGTGGAAAAAGCACGTGGACAGCTGATCGTGAAGTGGGGGGAACGGACCGGACAACAGTGTTCGGTGAATTATGGGCTGCCCGGCGGAAAAGTGGACAGGCCATCAAGTGACATGGTTCGCCTCAGCGCGCAGTGTCGCTGATGGGCATATTTTCTGAATCAGAATACGGGACTATTTATGAAGAAATTGTTGATGAGGCTATGCCTCCTGTTGATTTCAGGTGGTGCGGCACTTTCCGCTCAGGCGACTGTGATCTGTAAGATTTATAATGACTCCTCTTTTAATACGACCGCAAGTCTGAATGGCTCTGCGGTGCTTTCGGTCACCCCGGACATTCCGGTTGGTACGCGTCTTTATGCTGCCCGAGTTCTGGCAGATAAATATCCCGATGCATTTTCAATTAATTGTAACGGTCAACCAAAAGAAGCCTTTAGCGCAATACTAAAGACAAAAGTCCTGAACGGTTCAGGACTGGGGGATAATATTACGTTTGACTCCGGCTATCCTGGTATCGGTGTACAGTTCTGGATCAAAGGGGGATATATTACAGCTGATGGGCAGAAAGCAGCCAATATAATAAATTCATCTACAACGGAAAGTGGTAATGTAATACTTGGAGCTAATGTTTTTGATCGAGAAATGACGATGTTTCTGGTTAAAACAGGGGATGTGCAGCCTGGTGTATTATCGGCAACGGGATTTCCGTACGTGCAGTATATCTGGAACCCCGGAAATAACGCCAGCTTCATCCCGGGGATACTGTCAGAGTTCCATTTTAACGGACAGGTGTCTATTACTACGCCTTCCTGTAAAACGCCGGAAAATGTTGATGTAGAACTGGGTGAATACACAACCACTGAAATTAATAATAATGGTGGTTCGCCGTGGAAAGATGCGTCTATCCGGCTGACAGGATGCCCGCGATTTACCGGTTATGCCGGTAAACAGGGAAGCTGGCATGTCACACAGAGAGGTAACAGTTCTATTTCTTATGCCGCAGGAGAGGCGCCTGTTTATGCTGCCAATAAACTGGGGCTAACACTCAACGGTGTCCGGGGGAATCTCGATAATGCCAACGGTATTGTGGATATTGAGCGCTCAGTCGGTTCCGCCAGTGGCGTGGCGGTACAGATAGCAAAAGGCGATAGCGGTAACAATTACCCGGCCCAGTTGGGCGCTGAGACTCTCCAGGATATCCCAATGGATGGAGTCAGTACAATTACCATTCCGTTAGTCGTCAGAATGATAAAACACGGAGAGTCGGCAGTAAAAGCGGGGCGAGTAAATACCCAGATAACCTATCTGATTAACTATAAATAGGCTAACGCATGAAAAAGAACATTATCATAGTTGCACTGATATCAGGCATCTTGGGCTCATCGTCAGTATATTCTGCGGATACCGGGAATATTAATGTCAAAGGGTTGATAACCTCATCCACCTGTTCAATCGACGTTAACGGAGAAAATAACGGGACTGTTGAACTGCCAACCTTACCGTCCAGTGTATTTACAGCATCCCATCCGGATGACGGCGAGACACCATTCACAATAAATTTAACTCGCTGTGATGATGTCAACAGTGGAGCTGTAAATATCGTACTGACAAAACCTGTTGCAGATTCGAATCCGGACATATTGCCCACATCAGGAACAACTAAAAATGTGGCTTTCAGAATAATGCATGATGAATCAGATTACCCGACCTGGAACTCGCCTTCAGCAGGCTCGCAGGAATACGGACCTATTACTATATATAATGGAGGAGCCAGTCTGGGTTTTACCGTGTATTATCACGCGACGGATTTTCCTGTTAAAGCAGGGACATTAGGTACCGTTCTGAAAATGGGAATTGAATATCAATAGCGCCATGACTTCATAAAATTTCGGGATAACTGGAATAATAAATACGCTAACGTAATTATTCATTTCCGTGAATAAGTATACCTCAGCGAGATGTACAAAATCGACCCCTTTCGGACACCAAAGGCCAAACTGTCCAAAAGATGGTTTTGAATGTTTCGTACACCTGTTAGAATCCGTACATCCTTTACGGACACAAAAGGTGCATATGTCACGAGTTTTTGCTTATTGCCGGGTATCAACGGTGGATCAGACTACTGAAAATCAACGACGCGAAATTAAGGCTGCAGGATTTGATATAGAACCGTACAGGATTATTGAAGAACAAATCAGCGGCTCTGTTGTTGCTAAACAAAGGCCTGGCTTTATGCGTCTTCTTGACCGAATGGAGATCGGTGATGTTTTGATAGTCACCAAGCTTGACCGTCTCGGGCGTAACGCAATGGATGTCCGTGAGACTGTTGAACAACTGGCTGAGTCAGGAATTCGTGTTCACTGTCTAGCTTTGGGAGGCGTGGACCTCACCAGCGCTGCCGGCAAGATGACCATGCAGGTCATTTCGGCTGTGGCTGAGTTTGAGAAAGACCTGCTGATTGAGCGCACACATTCTGGCCTTGCAAGAGCCAGAGCAGCAGGCAAACGGTTTGGTCGGCCACCGGCGCTGAACCAGGAACAGCGGCAGGCAGCGATTGAACACCTGAAAGCAGGTGCCAGTATCAGCGCCATTGCCCGCGAGTTTGGGACCTCACGACAAACCATCATGCGCCTGCGTGGCGATGCAGTCAGCCCGGAGTTACCAGATTGACATCCACCCCGGCACAGTCCGCTGAAGGAATGGCAATTCCGTCCACCACATTTGCTAAGAGATCAGGACTTATTTTGTAATCTGGAAGTACATCGAAGTTGCAACAATAGTACGCTATTGCGTGACGTAGATTCGTGACGTATAGTTACTGCAACTTATTTGTTTATAACTACCGTCAGGTACAAAATTATGTCTCCCGTACAAGCTAAACAAAAGCAGCATGAACGCTACGAAGCCGTAGCGGTGCAGGTTTTGCGTGGTCGTGCCGGTTACAAACCTGCCGTGAAAAGCCGCTTCAGTAAGTCAGCCAGTAGCAAATTCTCTCATACTATAGCTTTTGCCTGATCCTGAACTTTGAGGCACAATAAACCATCATTCGCTGATGGTTTTTTTATGCCTGTTCAAGACGTTATTCCCCCCTATGAGCAGATGTACCTGCTAAATCAGCAGCTGATCTGCAACGCTGACCAGTTCAAACATGCCGTTATCACAGTTGGCGGTCAGGCTGTGCAATACTGGATATCCTATTATCATGCACAATACGGCGACAGATTACCTGATGAGCGTCTCACAACTTCTGTTGACTGCGACTACAGCGCCCGGAAAGATGATATTGCGGCTATAGCAAAAACGCTCAACGTTAAGACGTGGGAGAACAAAGACGGTCAGCCCCCATCCCTTGCACAGTTTATGCTTATCGATCAGGACACACACGACATCAAACGGGATGATGGACGCTTATTTGCCGTACCGGATGCGCCTGACGAGCCAAATGTGGTGGATATTATCGACCGACCCGGAGGCTTTGACCGTTCTGATTTTCTGGGGGAAAAGCTTTACCTGTATACCGCCCCGTTTTATGTAGAAGCAACCGGCCCCGGCATGCCTGAAATGAATGAAAAGGTAAGGGTGTTGAACCCTGTCGCCTGTATGCGCTCGCGCTTTAGCAATCTGATTGCCTTGCGCCGTGATGCTGAAATTGAAATTGCGCGTATTAACGCGCTCAAGATCCCATGTTATTTCTTTCTCATCGAACAGTTTGATGAACAGCCGTTCAAAGTTGCACGAGGAATCTTTATGGATTTGTGGTGGCTCGCGAATGACGAAAGCGGTCTGCGCCATCAGGCCTTCTGGCATAGCTGGCAGGGGCCGCTTCTTGAAGGGCAACAAAGTAACAATATAACTCTGATTGATTTATTGGAAGGCGTACATGCATACCTGGAAGGGCATCTTGATGACTTTGAAATACCGGAAGCCTTTGTCACCAAAGAATTACCGCTAAAGCTCGCACATCTGCGTGAACGCTGGGAGCGTTACGTGGTACTCAATGCTGAATGGGCAGCAAGAGGGCGTAGGGGGTTTGAACGTAATCGCCGTGATGATTAGCCTCCTATGGGCTGAAAAATTTGCGCATGTGCAAATCACCGGAGCACACGCTAATAGGGGTGAGTTTGGATATAGGAAATTATTGTACGTTTAGCGCATTATTTAACCATGCTAACCCGTAAGGGATTGATTTAGTGGCAGTGGCTTTAGCTTTTAAATTATCGCGTATTCCGTATCGCATTTATGTTATCCGATTAGACAAAATCTACGGGGAACTGCGTATAGCGCGGGAGTACATCCTATTGCTATAGGTAAGCCTGTTCAAAAAACATGCTTACCGTACAATAATTTTCTATATCAAAACTGACCCCATTAAGAGCTTCAAACTGCCCACTTATCCTGGTTGGGAACGGTAATATTTGTACCCCTTATACTACATGCACAAAAGAGAAAATTAACGGAACCATCTCAATTTTCCTTGAGCAACTTCCCAAAACAGTTTTATTGCCATGAGTAGGCCAATGCATCCTGCTAAAATAAATATCAACCCAAGTATCATCATCGACAGAGATAAAATCAGTCCACTCCAAAATCCAAATCCACTCGAATATTGTATGGAAGACATACGAAGAGGAATAGAGCCACCTACGCGAATCCCTCCTCCAGAGACTGCTACCCAAATATTATCCCCCCATACGTAACACATAAACAAACCTAAAATAACAATGCCTAATGAAAAAATGAAAAATAAAGATTTAAGCCAGAAAGTTGAATTTTTTAGATTGTCCAGTTCACGTCCTTTGCTCATACTCATCATCCAAAACAGATTTGTAAAACTAGTATAATCAGTCATATCCCATACGACCAGAGAATTGGATAGATGACATCAAGTACAATGGATAGTATTTTAGACAGTGTCGTAAGTGCTCCCTCTATGGGCTGTAATAATTATGAGTAGGAGCTGACTGTCGTGGCTGGCCGGTAGCTTCTGCCCGTTTTTTGGCTTCGTCGATTATGTTGCGCAGTACTTCAACAGCCAGTGGTCTGGACTCATTTGACCGGTGCACCATCGCGTGACAGTTAGGGCAGAGAGGGACCATATCCCTGACCGGATCAATTTCATAGCTCTCGCCAATATCTTTTAGAGGGTTGATATGATGAACATGGATGAAGTCTTTGCCCAGGTCACCGTAGGTTTTTTCGAAATCGAAATCGCAGCCCTTGCATACGGTACCATGATGCCTGATACAGGCTTTCCTGGCTTCAGCACTTCTTTCGTAGGCATTGACGGTGACGACCTTCCGGGCGCCTTCTATATATTGTTCTGGCATGCTGAGCTCTTCAGGATAAGCATGACCGATCGTATCGGCATACCACACGCTCCCTTCCTTCCGGAGATAGCGTTTTTCAATGCGGTGTTCGAAACCGGCAATAGCGGCCACGTCAGGATTGTCAGGCTTCGGTGAGTGCAGCATGTTGAATGTGTAAAGCTCATACCCTTCATTAAGGTAGCCGAGATGCTCAATAGCCTGCGTATAGCCCGGAAGCCTCTTTTTCCTGGCGCTGAACTCCCATTCTTCGCGGAGAATGACCGCACGCTCCTGTTCGCGCTCGGTGTCCCAGGCACCAAAAATCACTATTTGACGGTCGTGGCTGATGAAAGACCAGCTCCAGTTCCAGTTCTTACAGGTTGCGCCCTGACTTTGGATAAACTGTTTTCTGTTCAATTCCCACCTTTTAATAACGACAATCGCTTTTGAACAAGCATGCTTAATCTTATTTTATGTATTACACCTTCCAGAGCAGCAATGAGAATATTGACCTGGATGCGCTGGTTGCCGGGCTGCAACTGGAATAACGGAAAAATCTGGGGTTCCGGCGTAGAACCCCACTTTCCGGGCAACCAGACCCGGTCACAGGCAGCTTCAAAGGCAATGTCACTCTGTCAGTCAGTATGCATCTTCTCAGACGATTACTCGCAGAGGTCTGTGGTGAGGCCGACAACAGTATTACTCTGTGTCAGTCACAGGACAACGAAAACAATGGTTTTCCTGTGTTATGGCAACCGGTCATCAGACCTGTGGCTGGCACTCGCCAGACCGATTATACCAATTTCAAAACAGAGGTTGTAGGAGGAGTGTTCGCTGGTCCACGCCGTTAGGCTGGGTACACATCAATCTGACAGGCGATTATATCTGAAAAAGCAACCGGGTACCGGCTTCCGGTAAGTTTCGTCGGCTGAGGCCAGCTAAAGTAGGAAGGTCAAAAAACGACCTTAACGTACAATAATTTTCGATATCCAAACTGACCCGTCCAGCAAACGAGCGTTTGATGGAGAAGTGCTCTGATGCCTTCATTCATATATATGTGCTAATGTGGGTTTGTGTATTCCAGAGGAGATAAGCCAGTGAGCCGACTGACAATTGATATAACAGACCAGCAGCATCAGAGCCTGAAAGCACTGGCTGCTCTGCAAGGTAAAACGATAAAGCAATACGCACTCGAACGTTTGTTCCCCGGCGATGCAGACGCTGACCAGGCATGGCAGGAGCTGAAAGAGCTGCTGGGAAACCGTATAAACAACGGGCTGGAGGAGAAAGTTTCTACCAAGAGTATCGGAGACATTCTTGATGACGAACTGAGTGGAGAGCGTGCGTGACGGCCTATATACTTACCACTGATGCGGAAGCCGACCTACGGGGCATCATCTGCTACACGCGTAAACAGTGGGGGACCGCACAAGTTCGTCGCTATATTGCCAGGTTGGAGCATGGTATTGCAGATCTTGCTGCCGGGCGAGGTTCCTTCAGGGATATGAGCGAACTCTTTCCTGAACTACGGATGATACACTGTGAACATCATTATGTTTTTTGTCTGCCACGCGGGAGTGCGCCCGCACTGGTTGTAGCGATTTTTCATAAACGTATCGATCTCATGGCCCGGTTGAGCGAGAGGCTCAACATCGAAAGTTAGCGGTCAGTGAAGTCCACCCCAGTTTCAACACTTCATCCCGCCGGGTAAGGTTTAACTGGACAGCACATCAAAGGTGCAGATGGACTACATCTGCCTGCAATATCCAGTATATTTTCGCTTTGCGAAATGGATGGAGCGACTGGCTCAGGGGATTGCTGATGATGTTATCGAGGTTCCGAAAGACCACTAAAAATAAGGGGTTCTACGCCGGAACCGCCGAAATTTCCGACGAAAGGAATTGATGTACCTTTACGCGTGGTTTAGTATGATTTTTATACTATTATCAGGGTGCTGCATCTTGCATACGTGCAGTAATCCAGATAACTAACCCACAAAAAGGAATTGATATGAAGGTTTCTGCTATCTTTGCATCTCTAACTCTGGCCGGTTTTTGCTTTGCTGCAAACGCCTATACTCCTAGTAATGTCGCCGTATACGCCACTGAACAATCTCAGGGGTCTATATCCATTGGTGATAAAACTGCATACACCAAAACCTTTGAGGTCTCCTTAGCAAAATTATCTGCAGATACTGTCGATTTATCAAAGCTTTGCCTAAAGGCTTACTCTCCAGACAAGAAAGAATATAAACTCGATACTGTTGATGAGGTTTTAACCTCTGGTTCCCTGAAAGAAGGTAAACCGGTAAAGGGAATTGCTGTGTTTGCTTCTGAGAATGATGACGTTCTCAAAGCCGTTCTGGTAAAGATTTCCGATGATTGTAAATAATCTGATAAAGCAGCCTGCGGGCTGCTTTATGAAGTTTTATTCCTTTGAGGATGTCGTTAATACTTATACAGTTTCATTACCATCCTGTTTCAGACGCTCCTCTTCCCTGACGATTTACAGCATATTGGAATTTCATCTTACCAACATTTGTAAAGAAAAAAATGGATGCAATGAAATTTCCATAGAACTATAAGGATATAAACGGAACTGGGATTGAAAGGTGCAACA
>NZ_JBGKEB010000039.1:0-22734 GCF_041399425.1 Enterobacter sp. KBR-315C3_2022 | reverse complement strand
GCCGTACTACGAAATAAATGACGATTCGATAGGTTATAAATTGAAATATGACCGAAGGGAATTAACAGATATTTAG
The DNA here is from genome assembly GCF_041399425.1 of Enterobacter sp. KBR-315C3_2022. NCBI lineage: Bacteria > Pseudomonadati > Pseudomonadota > Gammaproteobacteria > Enterobacterales > Enterobacteriaceae > Enterobacter > Enterobacter sp. KBR-315C3_2022. The sequence goes on along the minus strand of NZ_JBGKEB010000039.1, from coordinate 22,658 downwards.
AATATTAATAATAGCGCATGATACATGTGCCCCATCAATTAAAACGATGAACCGATGCATTTTGCTATTGGTTCATCGTTTTACTTACTACCTTATTATGCAGCTTTAACTGCATCCGCGATGCGGTGCGCTAATTCCGTTACCTGCGCTTCATCTTCACCTTCAACCATGACGCGGATAAGAGGCTCCGTGCCTGACTTACGCAGCAGAACGCGCCCGCGCGAGCCCAGCGTTGCTTCGACATCCGTCATCACCGCCTTCACGTTCGCATCTTCCAGCGGATCGCCCTTGCCCGCGGTAAAGCGCACGTTGACCAGAATCTGCGGGAACATTTTCATGCCGCTGCACAGATCGTGCAGGCTCATATGGTTGCGCGCCATCGCTGCGACAACCTGAAGGCCCGCCACGATGCCGTCACCGGTGGTAGTTTTGTCGAGCAGGATCACGTGGCCCGAGTTTTCCGCGCCGATGCGCCAGCCCTTCTCCTGCAGTTTTTCGAGCACGTAGCGGTCACCTACCTTCGCGCGCACAAACGGAATGCCAAGCTGCTTCAGCGCCAGCTCAAGCCCCATGTTGCTCATCAGCGTGCCGACAGCGCCGCCGCGCAACTGGCCCTGGCGCAGGCCTTCACGCGCGATGATATAGAGGATCTGATCGCCATCGACCTTATTCCCTTCATGGTCAACCATGATCACGCGGTCGCCGTCGCCGTCCAGCGCAATCCCAAGATCGGCTTTTTCCGCCAGCACGCGCGCCTGCAGTGCACGAACGTCTGTTGCGCCCACTTCCTCATTGATATTCAGGCCATCCGGCTCGCAGCCAATGGTGATCACTTTCGCGCCCAGCTCGCGGAATACGTTAGGGGCAATGTGGTAGGTGGCGCCGTTTGCGCAGTCCACCACAATTTTCAGGTGGGCCAGGCTCAGCTCGTTCGGGAAAGTCCCTTTGCAAAATTCAATATAGCGGCCTGCCGCATCGACGATACGGTTGGCTTTTCCGAGCTCGGCGGAGTCCACGCAGGTGATCTCTTTTTCCATCTCGGCTTCAATGGCCTCTTCAACGTCATCCGGCAGCTTGGTGCCGTCAATGGAGAAGAATTTGATGCCGTTATCGTAGAAGGGGTTATGAGATGCAGAAATCACAATTCCCGCTTCCGCGCGGAAGGTGCGCGTCAGATACGCTACGGCAGGCGTTGGCATCGGGCCGGTAAAGGAAGCGGAGAGGCCCGCCGCCGCAAGGCCCGCTTCCAGCGCGGATTCGAGCATATAGCCCGAAATGCGGGTGTCTTTACCAATGATAATCTTACGCGAGCCGTGACGTGCCAGCACCTTGCCCGCCGCCCAGCCAAGCTTCAGAACGAAATCAGGGGTGATCGGAGCATCGCCTACGCGCCCACGGATACCATCGGTACCAAAATATTTACGATTACTCATAGCGTTTGTTTTCCTTCGCTGCCAGCGTGGCTTCCACCACGCGCATGGCTTCTACTGTTTCTTTGACGTCATGGACACGGATAATGTGCGCACCCTGCATCGCTGCAATCACCGCACAGGCCAGACTCCCGCTCAGGCGCTCGGCTGGCCCTACGTTCAGCAACTGCCCAATCATCGACTTTCTCGACATCCCCACTAGCAGCGGCAGGCCGAAGTGATGAAACTCGGATAAGCGTGCAAGTAGCTCATAGTTATGAGACAGATTTTTACCGAAACCGAATCCCGGGTCGAGCAGCAATTTCTCTTTTGCGATGCCTGCACGCTCGCAACGCGAGATATGCTCACTAAAGAAGCGATTTACGTCGTCGTAGACGTCCGCGTACTTTGGCGCTTCCTGCATCGTTTTCGGCTGCCCCTGCATGTGCATCAGGCAAACCGGCAGTCCGGTTTCCGCTGCCGCCTCGAGCGCGCCCGGTTCGGTTAGGGAGCGAACGTCATTGATAATGTGAGCACCCACTCTCGCTACTTCACGAATCACTTCAGGCTTGGACGTATCGACCGAGATCCACACCTCAAAACGCTGCGCGATAGCTTCCACCACCGGTACCACGCGAGCCAGCTCCTCTTCCACAGAAACATCCGCCGCGCCAGGACGCGTTGATTCCCCACCAACATCAATAATGGTGGCACCCGCGTTAATCATTAAATTGGCGTGCTTAACCGCCTCAATGAGCGTGTTATGCGTACCGCCGTCAGAAAAGGAGTCTGGCGTGACGTTCAGGATACCCATCACATGGGGATGTGAGAGTTCGAGATGCGAATCCTGGGCGAATAGTTTCATGGCTAAATCCCTGGTAATAGTAAGGCTTTATAGAAAAGAAAAACCCCGGAGCAAGCTCCAGGGTTTGAGGTACAGACAAACGCTTCAACAGCAGTGGCTTACTTGTCGCCCAACTGTTCTGACATGGTGTTACCCGGGTTTGGCGTACGCGGTTCATCGACCGGACGCGGTGCACGCGGGGTGCCATTGTTGTCAGAATTGTTGGAAGCGCCTGGATCTTCCCAGCCTGCTGGCGGACGCACTTCGCGGCGGGCCATCAGGTCGTCAATCTGCGGAGCATCGATGGTCTCGTATTTCATGAGCGCATCTTTCATGGAATGCAGAATGTCCATGTTGTCGTTCAGGATCTGACGAGCGCGAGCGTAGTTACGTTCAATCAGCGCTTTCACTTCCTGGTCGATGATGCGTGCAGTCTCATCGGACATGTGCTTCGCTTTCGCCACAGAGCGACCCAGGAATACCTCACCCTCTTCCTCTGCATACAGCAGCGGACCGAGTTTGTCGGAGAAGCCCCATTGGGTCACCATGTTGCGCGCCAGGTTTGTCGCCACTTTAATATCGTTGGACGCACCGGTCGAAACATGTTCCACACCGTAGATAATCTCTTCGGCCAGACGACCGCCGTACAGGGTTGAAATCTGGCTTTCCAGCTTCTGACGGCTGGCGCTAATCGCATCACCTTCCGGCAGGAAGAACGTTACGCCCAGCGCGCGACCGCGCGGAATAATCGTCACTTTATGCACCGGATCGTGTTCCGGTACCAGGCGACCAATAATCGCGTGACCCGCTTCGTGGTATGCAGTGGACTCTTTCTGCGCTTCCGTCATCACCATGGAGCGACGTTCCGCACCCATCATGATTTTGTCTTTCGCTTTCTCGAACTCAACCATGGACACGACGCGCTTGTTGCCGCGAGCAGCAAACAGCGCCGCTTCGTTGACCAGGTTAGCCAGGTCAGCACCGGAGAAGCCCGGCGTACCGCGCGCAATGATTGCCGCATCGATGTCCGGAGACAGCGGTACGCGACGCATATGGACTTTCAGAATCTGTTCACGACCGCGAACATCCGGCAGACCAACTACAACCTGACGGTCGAAACGGCCCGGACGCAGCAGCGCAGGGTCAAGCACGTCAGGGCGGTTAGTCGCGGCGATAACGATAATACCTTCGTTACCTTCGAAGCCATCCATCTCAACCAGCATCTGGTTCAGCGTCTGTTCACGTTCATCGTGACCACCGCCCAGGCCTGCGCCACGCTGGCGGCCTACGGCGTCGATTTCATCAATGAAGATAATGCACGGCGCTGCCTTTTTGGCCTGCTCGAACATGTCACGCACGCGAGATGCGCCGACACCCACGAACATTTCAACGAAGTCAGAACCTGAAATAGTAAAGAACGGCACCTTCGCTTCACCCGCAATGGCTTTCGCCAGCAGGGTTTTACCGGTACCCGGAGGGCCTACCATCAGCACGCCTTTCGGGATCTTACCGCCCAGCTTCTGGAAACGGCTCGGCTCGCGCAGGTATTCAACCAGTTCAGCAACCTCTTCTTTCGCTTCGTCACAGCCTGCGACGTCAGCAAAGGTGGTTTTGATCTGGTCTTCCGTCAGCATGCGCGCCTTGCTCTTACCGAACGACATGGCGCCTTTGCCACCGCCGCCCTGCATCTGGCGCATAAAGAAGATCCAAACGCCGATAAGCAGCAGCATCGGGAACCAGGAAATGAAGATTGAAGCCAGCAGGCTTGGTTCTTCTGGCGGCTCACCGACCACTTTGACGTTTTTAGTCAGCAGGTTATCAAGCAGCTTAGGATCGTTCACCGGAATGTAGGTCGTGTAACGGTTACTATCTTTCTTGGTAACGTTAATCTCACGTCCGTTGATACGCGCTTCGCGAACCTGGTCCTGATTGACCTCTTGCAGGAAGGTAGAATAATCCACCTTGCGGCCATTCGACTCGCTGGGCCCAAAGCTCTGGAATACTGACATCAGCACGACGGCAATGACCAGCCAGAGTATTAGGTTTTTCGCCATGTCACTCAAGGGATTAACCTCATATTACAACTGTGTTAAAAACAGCGTCAGGATACGCTATATCCAGTGTCATTCAAGCTTTCGTTTGAAATCTGCCGGTTATGGTTTACGCCCGGTCGCTACAATATACACTTCACGAGAACGAGCCCGGGAAGAGTCCGGCTTACGAACTTTGACCTTCGTAAACAGGGAGCGAATTTCCTTTAGATACTCCTCGAAACCTTCGCCCTGGAACACCTTCACTACAAAACTACCACCTGGCGCCAGTACATCTCGACACATTTCTAACGCCAATTCCACCAGATACATGGCGCGGGGGATATCCACCGCCGGTGTTCCGCACATATTTGGCGCCATATCGGACATGACAACCTGAACTTTATTGTCACCCACGCGATCGAGTAACGCTTTCAGCACTAATTCATCACGAAAATCGCCCTGAAGGAAGTCAACGCCAACGATAGGATCCATTGGTAGAAGATCGCATGCGATGATACGCCCCGCTCCGCCAATTTGCGTCACTGCGTACTGGGACCATCCTCCGGGTGCTGCGCCGAGGTCTACAACCGTCATCCCCGGTTTAAAAAGTTTGTCACTTTGCTGTATTTCATCAAGTTTAAACCAGGCACGGGAACGTAACCCCTTTTTCTGCGCCTGTTGAACATATTTATCGCTAAAGTGTTCCTGAAGCCAGCGGCTGGAGCTGGCAGAACGCTTTTTACCTGTCATTTAACATTTCCGTCCTGGTTCATCGTTGCTTGCCTGTGACGTAAATTTCTACGCAGCTATTTGGCGATATAAGGGAGATGGCGGTAGAATGAACCGTTTTCAATCCCAACGTAAGCAAAAATATACGATGAATCTGAGTACTAAACAAAAACAGCACCTTAAAGGTCTGGCACATCCGCTCAAGCCTGTAGTCATGCTTGGCAACAATGGTTTGACCGAAGGGGTGCTCGCCGAGATTGAACAAGCGCTGGAACACCACGAGCTGATCAAGGTGAAAATCGCCTCTGAAGACAGAGACACTAAAAACCTGATCGTGGAAGCCATCGTGCGCGAAACCGGTGCCTGTAACGTACAGGTCATCGGTAAAACGCTGGTGCTCTACCGCCCATCTAAAGAGCGTAAAATCTCGCTGCCTCGCTAAGGATATCCTGAATTAAACACGTTTTCTGTGTAAAACGAGGGGTTTTCTTTAGCAGGGGAGCAAAATGCCATGCTCCTTGAGTTGATAAAAGGCCGCTACGCGGCCTTTTTCCTTTCTTTACAATGTATCAACATCTTAGCAGAGAGGCGAATTACAGGTACTCAACCTTGATAATTTCGTACTCCACTTCGCCGCCAGGCGTGCGGATGATAACAACATCGTCTTGTTCTTTGCCGATCAGGCCACGCGCAATCGGGGAGTTCACCGAGATCAGGTTCTGCTTAAAGTCAGCCTCATCATCGCCCACGATGCGATAGGTTTGCTCTTCGTCATTGTCTAAATTCAGCACGCTAACGGTCGAACCGAAGATCACGCGACCATTGTTCGGCATTTTGGTGATATCGATAACCTGTGCATTGGACAGTTTTGCTTCGATATCTTTGATACGTCCTTCGCAGAACCCCTGCTGCTCGCGCGCAGCGTGGTATTCAGCGTTCTCTTTCAGGTCGCCATGCTCGCGCGCATCCGCAATAGCGGCGATGATTTCAGGGCGACGTACGGATTTCAGAAAATCCAGCTCTTCGCGCAGTTTTTCGGCACCACGTAAGGTCATCGGAATAGCTTGCATTTGTTATACCTCTTGAACATTCCTGTTGGGAGCAGCATCACCTGCTCCGGCCCCTGTTCCCACGTACATCGAACCATGAGCGGGCCAGAAGCAAAAAGAAAACCGACCCGGGAGCAAAGCCCCAGGTCAGCAGCAATTTTTCAATTTGATACGCATTTTACCGCGAAGTTCACTATGGGTCATCGTTTACTTTGCAGTGCCATGCACCGTAGTATGACGGTTTGTTTTCGGGTTGTTAGCGCGAGACTATGCGATTTTCCAGCTTTATCATCGGATTGACTACCAGTATCACATTCACCGCTCAGGCCGCGAATGTTGATGAGTATATAAATCAGCTGCCCGCCGGCGCAAACCTCGCCCTCATGGTGCAGAAGGTCGGCGCGCAGGCTCCGGAGATTGACTATCACAGTCAACAGATGGCCCTGCCTGCCAGTACTCAGAAGGTGATCACCGCGCTCGCCGCCCTGCTTCAGCTCGGGCCCGACTTTCGTTTTACCACCACCCTTGAGACTAAAGGCAGCGTCGACGGCAGTGAGCTGAAAGGCGATCTTATCGCCCGATTCGGCGGCGATCCTACCTTTAAGCGGCAGGATATCCGCAACATGGTAGCGGTGCTTAAGAAATCTGGCGTGCAGAGGATCGAGGGCAACGTGCTGATCGACACCTCGATCTTCGCCAGCCACGATAAGGCCCCCGGCTGGCCGTGGAACGACATGACGCAGTGCTTTAGCGCACCGCCAGCCGCGGCTATCGTTGACCGTAACTGCTTCTCCGTTTCGCTTTACAGCGCGCCGAAACCGAACGATCCGGCGTTTATTCGCGTGGCCTCCTATTACCCCGTCACGATGTTTAGCCAGGTACGCACGCTGGCGAAAGGCTCGCCGGACGCGCAGTACTGCGAGCTGGACGTGGTGCCAGGCGATCTCAACCGCTACACGCTCACGGGCTGCCTGACGCAGCGCGCCGACCCGCTGCCACTGGCTTTCGCCATCCAGGACGGCGCGGGCTATGCCGGGGCCATACTGAAAGATGAGCTGAAGCAGGCGGGAATTACCTACTCCGGCTCGCTGCTGCGCCAGACGCAGGTGAATGAGCCGGGCACGGTGATCGCGTCTAAGCAGTCCGCGCCCCTGCACGATCTGCTTAGGATTATGCTGAAAAAATCGGACAACATGATTGCCGATACGGTGTTTCGCATGGTTGGTCACGCGCGCTTTGGCGTTCAGGGTACATGGCGCGCAGGATCGGATGCCGTTCGCCAGATCCTGCGCCAGCAGGCGGGGATCGATCTTGGCAATACGATTGCCGTCGATGGTTCCGGGCTGTCTCGCCATAATCTGATCTCGCCGGCCACCATGATGCAGGTGCTTCAGTACATTGCACAGCACGACACTGAGCTAAACTTTATTTCGATGCTGCCGCTTGCCGGGCATGACGGTTCGCTTCAGTATCGTGCCGGGCTTCACGCTGCGGGCGTTGATGGTAAAGTCTCTGCGAAGACCGGCTCGCTTCAGGGCGTGTATAACCTTGCGGGCTTTATTACCACGGCCAGCGGACAACGCATGGCGTTCGTACAGTATCTTTCCGGCTATGCGGTCGAACCGGCCGACCAGCGCAATCGTCGTATTCCGCTGGTCCGTTTCGAAAGCAGGCTTTACAAGGACATCTACCAGAACAACTAGCGATGAAACTGCTCATAGTTGAAGACGATCTGTTATTACAGGAAGGGCTCGCGCTGGCCCTCGCCAACGAAGGGTACGCGCTCGACTGTGCTGCCACGGCGGCAGAGGCGGATTCGTTGATCCAAAGCGGCGAGTACAGCCTGGTGATCCTTGATTTAGGCCTGCCGGATAAAGATGGCGCCACGCTGCTCAGCCAGTGGCGTCGACGCGGTATTGAAAATCCAGTGCTTATTCTCACGGCGCGCGACGCCATTGAAGACCGCATTAACGGCCTCGATTCCGGCGCGGACGATTACCTGGTGAAGCCGTTCGCCCTCGCAGAGCTGCAGGCACGCGTCCGCGCGCTGATCCGCCGCTATCAGGGCCATAGTGACAACCTGGTCACTGACGGCGATATCACGCTGAACCTGCAAACCCAGCAGGTGCTACGCCAGTCCCAGCCTGTTGAAGTCACGCCAAAAGAGTTCGCCCTGCTCACGCGGCTTATCATGCGCAGCGGGCAAACGGTGCACCGTGAGACCTTGCAGCAGGACATTTACTCCTGGCAGGACGATCCGGGCTCAAACACGCTTGAAGTGCATATCCATAACCTGCGCCGCAAGCTGGGCAAGGACAGGATTAAAACCGTGCGCGGCGTGGGCTATCGGCTGGAGAGCCAAAAATGAACAGCATGCGTCGGCGATTAATGGTTTTGCTGGCGGTCATTCTTCTCTTTTTCCAGCTGATAAGCGTGATCTGGCTCTGGCATGAAAGTCGCGAGCAAATTGGCTTCCTCGTGAACGAAACGCTGTCGGCCAAGGCGCGCAACAATCACGTCGAAAAAGAGATCCGCGAAGCTATTGCCTCGCTGCTGGTCCCGTCGCTGGTGATGGTTGGCTTTACGCTTCTCTTTTCATTCTGGGCGGTGAGCTGGATTATCCGTCCGCTTAACAAGCTGCGCGCCAGCCTGGCGAACCGCTCGGCTGATAACCTGACGCCCCTCCCCATGTACTCCGACATGGAAGAGATAGGCGCGGTGACTACGTCCCTGAACCAGCTTCTCGCGAGGCTTGACCACACCATTCAACAGGAACGCCTCTTCACGGCAGATGCCGCCCACGAGCTACGAACGCCTCTGGCGGGCATCCGCCTGCACCTGGAGATTATGGCTCAGTCAGGAGCACCGCAGGCCGCGCCGTTAGTCAACCGTATCGATCAGCTCATGCACACCGTTGAGCAGCTGCTGATGCTTGCCCGCGCCGGACAGGCGATGGCAAGCGGGCATTACGATACCGTCAACTGGAGCGACGACATTATCGCGCCGCTAGGCCTTGGGCACGAAGCCAAAGAACATACGGTGATTTGGCCGGCGAAAAGTCCGCTAACGGTTCAGGGAGACCCCGTCCTGCTGCGGCTGATGCTGAGAAATTTACTGGAAAATGCGGTTCGCTATAGCCCTGAAGGCACAAAAATTGAAGTGACGTTAGCGGAACAGGGTGACGGCACCCAAATCAGCGTTATCGATCAGGGGCCGGGTATTGAGGAAACACATCGGCAAAACATTACCGAGCCTTTCAGGCGTCTCGATCAGCGATATGGTGGGAGCGGGCTGGGACTGAGCATTGTGCAACGTATCGTTCAGCTTCACCACGGCAAGCTGACCTTAGAAAATGGCGAAGAGGGCGGGTTGATAGCCTGCTGCTGGTTCCCCCATTCGCTTGGCTAAACCGGCCCCCTCGCCGACGCACGTTATTGTGGAATGACCTGCAGTTCAGCCAGCCCTATACCGATCATTCGGCCTGCTCTGTCATACGGAGACCAGCTTCCCCCCTGCTTATCCAACTGCGGATTTGGGGGGGTTATCATAATAACGTTGTCATTAGCACTATCGAAATGCGTCTCAACGGTCGACAGCGCGTCGCCAAGTATAATCGTGCGCACTTCACTTCCTACTCTTATGGTGATGGGCTTTCCGCTGTTTTTTCCATACGCCTTAGCCTTTATGCGCAGAGTAAATCGGGACGGCAAGGGTTTGGCGTATTCAATCCTCACATCCGACGCAGTTAACGAGTTTGACCATCTGCCCCAACGCTCGGTGCGGGAAAGCCCCTCGATACTCTTCACATACCCTGGTTTCCCAATAAGAGCGAAATCAATCATCGGGGCATCATACTGCATGTTTTCATCGCGACGCATGGAAAGGGCGATGGCATGCTCTTTCTCCTTATCCAGGCCAGCAGTGAAGAGCTGAAATGCCGACGTTATCGGTGCATTGCCTACAGGATGAATGTCAACTCTTCCCCCTTTTTGTCCCTGCGCCAGACACCACTGCGTCGAGCGGGCAAACGCGGATTGCCGGTCTCCGAGCCAGGAGAGCACATAGCAGCGATCGACCCAAACAAAATGCTCGCCCTGTTCCATAACCAAATAGTCAGCGCGCAGGTCAGAGTAATGAGGAACGAGCGGGTATACCCGTTCATTGCTTACCCTGAGCATGATGGGGAACGCATAGTCCGTGGCATTAAAGACCAAACGCTCACGTTGCGGATCGAGTTCGAACCCTCCATCAATCTTAGGTATATCCCAAAGCGCAATGATGTTGGGCTGCCATTCCTGTAGTTTTTCGCTAAACGAATCAAATAGCGCCGACAATGACTTCTGCGATAAAGAGCTGCGTCCTAACCCTATTTCCCCTGGCCCACCAAGCATCTCGAGCACCGTTGCGCCATTATCCAGCGAGTTGCGTTTTGCCGAATAGTCATTGCTTGTCTCTTTCCCGCCCTTAAAAATCGCAAAAAGATTCTGCCTGTCGCCGATGTTTTCAGGAAGATAAAGGGCCGCATCATTTGACATCGAGAGATGATCGGAACTGACGACCACGATCGTATTATCTGCCCATGGAGACGTTTTTATGCGATGAATAAGCCGACTGATCACCTCCTGGCTGCAGGCAATAGCGGCCAGAGACGCGTTATTCTTTCCTTCCTTTGCATAGGTCGTGTGCTGGCATTGTTTAGAAATAAAGCCCTCAGGCGGGTGAGTATCTACCGTCAGCGCAAAGATAGAAAAACGTTCTTTCTTCTCTGAGAGTTCGACAAATTTATCCCACACGGCATCCATCACGGTATCGTCGTAAAGGCCCCACTGATGCCGGTAACCTTCCGGGGCGCGAGACTGTAGCTGTTGAAGACCATTGATTTGATCAAAACCGTGGGTTTTGAGAAAGACATCTTTGTCTGAGAAATGAAGATCGGCTCCCTGATAGAAATAATTAGTGTATCCCGATTTTTTTAAAATATCGCCCAGACAGATGGCATCAGGATAAAAATTATTAACAATGTGTTCGTAGCTCATGCTAAAGGGGAAAAAGAGCGGCAGTCCACACTGGGAAGCAACAATACCACCGATGGTAAATCCTGTGCCTGGAAGCTGTTCTGTCTGGGTGAAACGCGAGGCAGAGCGCAGGTCGGCAGAAAGCTCGGGTAACAGAGCCGGGAAGTGTTTCTCGTCAAACCAGGTTTGCTCCAGACTCTCGGCGTAAATATAAACCAGGTTATAGTTTGGCGACGCGATCTTGTCCCGTTGCGTCACATAATACTTAGCAAATTCTTTACTACCGTTTCGCGATTGCTGGAGGGCCATACTTCCAAACTCGACGACCGCTGGGGATGTGCTGAACGAGAGTAATGCCAAAACGCAGGCAAGCACACTGTAGCGATAGCTGGTACCTGCATTTTTGCCCAGCAGCCTGTTTATCACGATAAGCAGCACAATTACCGCAGATATCAGCAATCCGCCGGGAAGCAGATAATCCGCGATATCAGCGCCTTTAAGCTCATGCGTTAGGGTGTAAAGCACCGACCACCCAATATCGTTATGCGTAAAATGCAGACAGGCATAAATAAATGCGCTACTCATGACCTGCAGCGCCGCTAACAACATAAACAGCGCCGTGAATCCTCTGTTCTTAACGGCTTTTCGTCGAAAAAGAACAATCGCCGCGATCAGAAGAGCAAATGAAATTAAGTAAAGGCTGTAGCTCTTCATTTTCTTGTCCCTGTATCGCTCATTTCCGGTTTTACGATTCGTATAGATTCCAGTCCAACCCCAATTTTGCGCATGGGCGCGTCAAGGGGGGCGGCAATAAGATTACCTTCACGACTCAGCTCAGGATGCGGCGCTATAACTTCAACCTGATTCCCCGAAGCGTGGGTAAAATGCAAACGGTTTAACGTAATCTCTTTTCCCAGCTGAACAGGAAGCGTTTCTCCGCCGACCTTTATCAAGGTTGGCCTGAGCATGTTTTCGCCATATGCTTTTGCTTTAATCTCAAGCCAAAATTCAGATGGAAGGCTTTCCTGCCAGGTCAGCTGCACTGAAGGCGCCACGTTTGCGTCAGACCAGCTCCCCCAAAACTCACGGCTTCCTAATCCTGAGATATCCTTCATGCCCTCAGGCATCCCATCCAGATTAAAGAGAACGGCATCTGAAGGATAACGAATCCCCCTGTTGCGACGGGAAAGAAGGCGTCTTGTCTTGTCAGCCGCCGCTTTGGCTTGCTCATCCTCAGAAATATCCTTTACCTCTTTAGAGAGGGTGCCATGCCATTGAGTATCTGTAATTTTGGTCAATGATACCGGCCCTGATAAATTTCCTTCGGCAAGGCACCAGTCTTGCGACAGCACCAGATTTTTATCCTGAGAAGCCCAAACGTTCGCCATCTGGAAGCAACGATCGACCCAGAGAAAATGGGAAGTCGATTTAAGCCTGGCCAGCTTAAAGCGAAGAGGAGCCCCTCCTCTTCGGTCAGTCACCGCCTTGGGCTTTTCATCTTCGAAGCCCACGAGCAACGGCAATGGATATTTCCGATCTGAAAAAGTGAACGTTTTCTCAAGAGTATTAATGTCATAGTCATTTATTTGTACAGGCGTCCCCCATAGCTGACTGATCTCCGGAGACCATGCAATAATTTTCCTGGCAAAATTTGAGAATCGCTCACTGAGGGAGGTTCTGCTGAGGGAGCTACGGCCTAAACCGATATTATTTCCGCCGCCCAGCATCTCCAGAACCGTTGCACCATTGTCCATAGGATTTCTTTTTTTATTGATAATGGAACCCTGAACACCATCCTTTATTATGAAAAACAATCCGTGACGCTCATATTTCTTTAGGTAATTAATCGCGACGGCCGTATTTTCCATCGCTAAATGATCGGATGATACAACCACGATAGTGTTTTTGGCCCACTCAGATTCAATGATTTTTTTCACAAAACGAGCAATTTCGCTTTGGCTGCAAAAGACGGCGCTTAGGGCATCGACGGATTTCCCATCGATAGTATAGGTATTCGATTTACACTCTTTTGGTATATAACCGTGCGGAGGATGAGTATCCAGAGTCAGTGTAAATAGCGAAAAACGCTTACCCGCCTTTGAAAGTTCCACGAACTTTTTCCATGACTCTTCAAGGACAATATCATCATAGAGCCCCCATTCGTTCTGACGACTCAAATCATTTTTGTATTTTGATTCTGATAGACCGTAGATATGATCAATACCGTGAACGTTAAAGAACGCATCTTTATTCGCAAATCGCAACTCTGCGCCTTGATAGAAATAATTTTCATAGCCAGAATTTTTAAGAATGTCACTTAAACAGATTTGCCCTGCAAAGAAGTCGCTTGTTACAGCATCGCTACTGCCAAAAAAAGAGGGGATAAAAAGTGGCAAACCGCACTGGGATGAGACTATCCCTGCGATCGTGAAATCCATACCGGCATACTGCTCTGTCTTCGCAAAATCCAGCGCGTTTTGCTGATACGCACCTAATTCCCGGGTTAACCCCGGGAAATGGGCGTCGTCAAAATAGGTTCTTTCAAGGCTTTCCCCATAAATATATACCAGGTTATATTGTGGGTTATCGATCGTGGGCTTCGGCTTAATAAAATATTGATAAAAATCCTTACCGCTCTCACCTTTCTCTGGCAGCATCGATTTTTGATACTGTATCCACACTGGTGATGCAATGATAGCTATAATTAGAATACATATTGAAAAAATGGAATGAACTTGATGGCGACGATAGGGCGTAGACGCTTGAAACGTTAATTTCACACCGACAAATACCACCAATGACAGTGTAATAAGGATAATTAAACCCGGCAGGATAAAGGCACGAATACCGGCTCCGGCCAATGAACTCGTAAGCGTATATACTACCGCCCAATTCAATCCCTCGCCGGTAAAGTAATAACAGCACACCCAAAAAACATTAAGTAACAAACAGAAAAGAGACGTAATGATCATGCACGCCATCAATATTTTAGTTTGCTGCGCTTTATACCTATAGAGAACGAGTCCGGCAGTCATTACGATAAATGACAGAGCCATCATGAGAGCATACAACATACAAGCATCCAGCTAAAAAAAACCAGTCCAATTTCTCTATATTACATTCTTAAGGTTATTGGGCCTAGCTGAACATATTATTTTAGGAATTCATCAATAGCATTCTACAATAATAGGTAACTGTGCGGTCGCGCGGGGTAATAAGATGTGCAATTACAGGATAATAGAAAAATCAGTCACCAAAAAAAACGGCCTGCCGGAGCGTTTCTCCAGGCAGGCCGTTGGTCAGGCTCTTAATGCTTGTAAATGAACTCGACGCCTTCTTCGTCGTCTTCATCCCAATCATCGTCCCAGTCGTCGTCTTCTTCTTCCGCTTCCAGCTCTTCAAGCTGCTGGCGGTGGTAGTCATCCCACATAAATTCGACTTTTTCGGGCTGCTTCGCCTCTTCTGCCTGAACAATTGGGTTTTCGATGATGAAGGTCATCACGTCCCAGCAGAGATCTTTTACGCCAACCTGGCTGGCCGCGGAGATCAGGTAGTATTTATCTTCCCAACCCATCGCTTCAGCAATCGCTTTGGCTTTCGCTTCAGCTACCGCTTTGTCCATCAGGTCGATCTTATTGAAGACCAGCCAGCGAGGTTTGTTCGCCAGTTTTTCGCTGTACTTTTCCAGTTCGCCGATGATGATGCGCGCGTTTTCCACCGGATCGGAACCGTCGATAGGATCGATATCAATGAGGTGCAGCAGCACGCGGCAGCGCTCAAGGTGTTTCAGGAAGCGGATCCCCAGACCGGCACCTTCCGCAGCGCCTTCAATCAGGCCCGGAATATCGGCAACCACGAAGCTCTTCTCGTTATCCATACGGACCACGCCCAGGCTTGGCACCAGCGTGGTAAACGGATAGTCCGCCACTTTTGGCTTCGCCGCAGAGACGGCGCGGATGAACGTAGATTTGCCGGCATTAGGCATGCCGAGCATACCTACGTCTGCCAGCAGCATCAGCTCCAGCTGCAGGTCGCGCTTATCGCCCGGGGTGCCCATCGTTTTCTGACGCGGCGTACGGTTGACGGAAGATTTGAAACGGCTGTTACCCAGACCGTGCCAGCCGCCCTTTGCCACCATCAGACGCTGACCGTGTTTGGTCATGTCGCCCATGGTTTCGCCCGTACCCTGATCGATTACGCGCGTACCAACCGGCACCTTAATGGTCACGTCTTTACCGCGCTTGCCGGTACAGTCACGGCTCTGACCGTTCTGGCCACGCTCGGCGCGGAACGATTTTTCGAAGCGGTAGTCGATCAGCGTGTTGAGGTTTTCATCCGCCTCCAGCCACACGTCGCCACCGTCCCCACCGTCGCCGCCGTCAGGGCCGCCACGAGGAATATATTTTTCACGGCGGAAACTGACACAACCGTTACCACCATCACCTGCTACGACCAGAATCGTAGCTTCATCAACAAACTTCATTTTACTCTCCGTAAATCATTCGCCTGAGCGGGGGACCACTACAACCGCTTCATTTTTGCGCCAACGCCCCCAAAGACGATGACCAATGGCGGAATACATCGCGCCCGCAACCACGACAAACGCACCGAGATAGCCCAACAGGTTGAGCATCGGTCTGACGAAGACATCGGGCCAGGCCATTGATAACAAATCTGAAAATAACAGCGTAAACAGCGGAGTGAGCGTAATTAACGCACTCACCTGTGCTGCCTGCCAGCGCGCCATTGCTTCGGCCAGCGCGCCATAGCCGACCAGCGTGTTTAAGCCACAAAATATGAGGCACGCCAGCTGCCAGTCGCTGAGCTGGGTAATCACCCCCGGCTTCGCTAACGGCAGTAATGCTATCGTACACAAAGTGTACAGCAAAAAGAGGATCTGCTGTGAGGCCAGACGACGCAATAACACCTTTTGCGCGACGCCGTAGCTCACCCAGACCGTTGCTGCACCCACACCGAAAATCACGCCCCAGGTGTAATCCGTCAGGCGGGTAAAAATCTCAACCAGGCTGGTATTGAAAAACATCACCAGGCCGCAGAGAAGCATGCTTGCTCCGATAATCTGCGTTCCGCGCATCTTCTCCTTAAGGATAAAGACGCTCGCAACCATCATACCGACCGGAGAAAGCTGACCAATCACCTGAGACGCCGTAGGGCTAAGATACTGCAGCGAAGAGCTGAACAGGATGAAGTTGCCAAACAGGCCGCCCGTCGCAATAGCCAACAGAATCAGCCAGCGCGGCTTACGAAAAATACGTAGCGGCGGCAGCTTGCGCTTAACGGCGAGAATAGCGCCCAGGCCTAAGGTTGCCATCAGAAAGCGATAAAACACCACCGTAGGGGGTTCCATCACTTCCAGTACCTGCTTCATTGCGATTGGCAGTGCACCCCAGCACATTGCGGTGGTGAGCGCCAAAAGAATACCAATGCCGGCCTGCTGCTTCATGCCCGATTTCCCTACAGAAATTTTTCCGGGTTTCCAATGTAAAAAGCCCCGCAACACGTTGCGGGGCTTTAATCCGTTACCGGACCGAGAAAACCTTACTCAGCAACGATGCTGATGTATTTACGGTTGTTCGGGCCTTTAACTTCAAATTTCACTTTACCGTCTGCTTTAGCAAACAGAGTGTGGTCACGGCCGCAACCTACGTTGTTGCCAGCGTGGAATTTGGTGCCACGTTGACGAACGATGATGCTACCCGCCAGAACGGATTCGCCACCAAAACGCTTAACGCCAAGGCGTTTAGCTTCTGAATCGCGACCGTTACGTGTGGAGCCGCCAGCCTTTTTATGTGCCATTTAAATCTCTCCTCAGGTCTTAGGCGCTGATGCCAGTAATTTTCACATCAGTGAACCACTGACGGTGGCCCTGCTGCTTACGGTAGTGTTTACGACGACGAAACTTAACGATTTTAACTTTCTCGCCACGACCGTGAGCAACAACTTCAGCTTTGATAACGCCGCCATCAACGAAAGGAACGCCGATTTTGACTTCTTCACCGTTTGCGATCATCAGAACTTCTGCGAACTCAACAGATTCGCCAGTTGCGATGTCCAGCTTTTCCAGGCGAATGGTCTGACCTTCGCTTACTCGGTGTTGTTTACCACCACTTTGGAAAACCGCGTACATATAAACTCCGCTTCCGCGCACATCCTCGTATGAATCAGAGTGCGCTATAAATATTCACAATAGGGCGCGAATATTACGCAAAACGCGAGCCTTTGACAAGTGCTACCATCAATACATGAAGAAAAAAAACACAACACGTACGGTAACGTTTATCTGCGCCATTTTTTCAGTACAATCAGCGCTACTATTAGTAAACCGAAACCCTTTGTTACCCATGTGAAGTGGGATAAACAGGATAAAAAGCCCGGCTTTTGCGATGAATCTAGAAAAAATCAACGAGTTAACCGCGCAAGATATGGCGGGTGTAAATGCAGCAATCCTGGAGCAACTCAACTCTGACGTTCAGCTGATCAATCAGTTGGGCTATTACATCGTCAGCGGCGGCGGTAAACGCATTCGCCCGATGATCGCCATTTTGGCCGCGCGGGCGGTTGGCTATCAGGGCAATGCGCATGTGACCATCGCAGCCCTCATCGAATTTATCCACACGGCAACGCTGCTCCACGATGACGTTGTGGACGAATCGGACATGCGTCGCGGCAAAGCCACCGCGAACGCCGCATTTGGTAACGCAGCCAGCGTCCTGGTGGGGGATTTTATTTATACCCGCGCCTTCCAGATGATGACCAGCCTCGGTTCGCTCAAAGTGCTGGAAGTGATGTCGGAGGCCGTCAACGTCATCGCTGAAGGTGAAGTCCTGCAGCTGATGAACGTCAACGATCCGGACATTACCGAAGAAAACTACATGCGCGTCATCTACAGCAAAACAGCGCGTCTGTTTGAGGCCGCCGCGCAGTGCTCGGGCATTCTGGCAGGCTGCTCCGAGGCACAGGAAAAAGGCCTTCAGGATTATGGCCGCTACCTGGGCACCGCGTTCCAGCTGATTGATGATTTACTGGATTACAGCGCGGACGGCGAAACGCTGGGCAAAAACGTTGGAGATGACCTTAACGAAGGTAAACCGACGCTGCCGCTGCTTCATGCTATGCGCCATGGTTCTGAGGATCAGGCAAAAATGATTCGTGAAGCGATTGAACAAGGAAACGGTCGACATCTTCTGGAACCGGTACTGGAAACAATGGCTATCTGCGGCTCGCTTGAATGGACGCGTCAGCGTGCTGAAGAAGAAGCTGATAAAGCCATTGCCGCTTTGCAGGTCATTCCAGACAGCCCATGGCGCGATGCGTTAATTGGCCTGGCACACATCGCCGTTCAACGCGATCGTTAATCCCGCCCCTCTCTCCCCGCAGTCTTGCGGGGAGGTTCTAATAAGCTCCAATAGAATACATATTCGTGTTAATTCATCGGCTTACAGGCCGCATGAATAAAGGTATGTCTTATTCTGAATATTGCTTTTAGTTACTCGAACTTTTTAGAGCGAACGGACTAAAACGGTATAGTACTCCCGTCATTTCATCAGAGATGACGAGGACGAAAACGAACACAAGGACAGCTTTATGGATATGAAACTTATCGACTGGCATTCAGCTGATATCATCGCAGCGCTGCGAAAAAAAGGGACATCGCTTGCCGCAGAGTCGCGCCGCAATGGCTTGAGTTCTTCAACATTAGCTAACGCTCTCACTCGTCCCTGGCCGAAAGGTGAGTTGATCATCGCTACAGCTCTCGAAACACATCCATGGGTAATTTGGCCTTCGCGCTACCATGATCCTGTGACCCATGAGTTTATCGACCGAACGCGTATGATGCGTAAACGCTGAGCACTGCCGGGGCTGAGCCCCGGTTGCTAGCCAAATTAACGTTCGGTAAAGCTCCTGTCGAGCGTCGTCCTAAGAGGACTCAGTAAATAGTCGATCACCCTACGCTTACCCGTTTTGATTTCAGCCGTTATATTCATTCCGGCATTTAGCTGAATATCGGTACCCTCGACATTAATGTGATGTTGATCGAGCAAGATCCTCGCACTGAAAATCAGTCCACGCTTTTCGTCTTCAATGGCATCAAAGCTAACGTGTTTTACTTTGCCAGTCAGATATCCATAGCGGGTATAGGGAAAAGATTCGATTTTAACCACCGCATCCTGTCCCGCCCTAACAAACCCGATATCTTTGTTTTCGACCATAGCTTCGACTTCAATCCGATCGTCCTGAGGCGCGATAAGCATGACGGCCTGCCCTTCCATTACCACTCCCCCCTCAGTGTGAAAAGCAAGCTGCTGTACCGTGCCTGAAACGGGAGCAGTGAGCAACATCCAGGCCTGACGCTGCCGCGTTTTCTGCAGTTGCTCATTAAGCTGCTGCACTTCCTCACTTGCCTGACGCAAATTATCCAGCGTATCCCGCTTTAACGTCTGTAATGTAACCAGTCGTTCTTTTTCGACCTGATGGATGCTTTCCTCAATCTGCTGAAGCTGCTCCTTCTGGCTGGCGAGATCCTGATCGTTTTCGATGGTTTTACTCTGCTGCTCATAAAGTTCATGCTGGGACAGATAGTTCCTCTTCTGCAGCTTTTCAAAATCATGCAGACGTTGTTTTTCAATTTTCCCCACATTTTTGAGCTTCACCATTTGTGATTGCGTTGAGCGCAGCTCGGCATTGCGCTGCTGCAAAATGGTTTGCATCTGTTCATCCTGAGCAAGCCAGGTTTGATATTGGTTCTGCACCAGCCTGCGCGCCTCTGCCCGTTCCGTTTCCCCGATCGACAGAGAATCCAGGTCGCTGAGCTTAATATCCGGTAACGTACGATTTTCTAAACCTTGCAAAAGCGCCTTACTACGAAGGCTCGCGAGCGTAGCCGCATTCAGCTGGCGAACCGTCTGGTTGTAATCGCTATCCGATCCAATACCGGCCAGCTCAACCAGTAAATCCCCTTTTTGAACCTTGTCGCCGTCCTTAACCAGGAGCTTTTTTATCACTGAGGTTTCCAGCGGCTGGATAATTTTGCTATGCCCAGCAGGTATCGTTTTGCCTGTAGAAACCGCCACAATTTCAACCTGACCAATAATGGCCCAGACCAAAGCAATAACAGTGAATAACACGATCAGTCGTGCCACAAGTTTTGGTGCAGCAGACACAGGCGTTTCAGTAAGTTCCAGATGAGCAGGAAGAAACTCTCGTTCATCCTGAGTTCGCTCCGGCGCGTCTAAGGTTTTTCTAATACGCCAGACTTGTGAAAAAATGTCTTTGTATCGTTGAAAAAATTCACCCAATACGCTGAATCGCATCCTCATTTAATTCTCTCCATCCCTGTCATTTCTGTCAGCCCATCTGCAATTCATAGAGATAACGATAATAGCCCTGCTCTTTTTTTATGAGTTCACTATGCAAGCCTTGTTCGACAATTTCTCCATGGTCCATTGCAATGATCCGATGAGCCGAACGCACCGTGGACAGGCGATGAGCAATGATAAGCACCGTTCTGTTTCGGCAAATTTTATGCATATTACTCATTATGATATTTTCCGATTCATAATCGAGGGCGCTGGTTGCCTCATCAAAAATGAGAACACGGGGATTCGTCACCAGCGCGCGGGCGATGGCAATGCGCTGCCGCTGCCCTCCTGAAAGCAGGGATCCTTGCTCGCCAACGTTCGTGTCGTACCCTTCCGGGAGAGCCATTATGAAGTCATGTGCGCCCGCAATTTTGGCCGCTTCGATAACGTTGATGAGCGGTAATCCGGGTTCGGAAAGCGCTATGTTGTCCCTGATGCTGCGATTGAGGAGAACGTTATCCTGAAGCACCACACCTATTTGCCTTCTTAACCATGCGGGATCGGCTAAGGCAAGATCGTTTCCGTCAATCAGCACGCGCCCTTGTTCCGGGGTATACAAGCGCTGGACAAGACGAGTTAAGGTGCTTTTTCCGGAACCTGAACGGCCGACAATGCCCACCACTTCGCCTCGCCCGATCTGAAGGTTCAATGAGTTAATAATCTGAGGGCCATCAGGACGATATCGGAAAGTCACATTTTCGAATTCAATCTTTCCTTCAATTTCCGGAAGCGCAAGGCGGCTTCCGGCTATCTCCGTCTTGGTGTTTAAAATATCCCCAAGCCGGGCAACTGAAATCCCGACCTGTTGAAAATCCTGCCAAAGCTGAGCAAGGCGGATAACCGGGGCGGCAACCTGACCCGCCAACATATTGAAGGCAATGAGCTGCCCGACAGACATTTCTCCTGCAATCACTAATTGCGCCCCAATCCACAGATTCGCCACCATGACCAGCTTTTGTATAAGCTGGATCCCCTGCTGCCCAATCGTCGCCAGCTTCGTCACCCTGAAACCCGCCTGAACATAAGCTGCAAGCTGCTTATCCCAGTGTTTTGTCATCTGGGGTTCTACGGCCATCGCCTTGAGCGTTCCAATTGCAGTGACCGATTCGACAAGAAACGATTGGTTATCCGCGCTGCGCGCGAATTTTTCATTAAGGCGCGCTCGCAGAATCGGGCTTAAAGTTGCAGACCAGATGGCATAGCAAGGCAACGAGGCCAGCACGACCAGCGTTAGCCAGCCGCTATAGAACCACATCACGGCGATGAAAATAAAAGAGAAGAGAAGATCAATGAGCGAGGTAAGCGCTTGCCCGGTTAAGAAATTACGAATCTGTTCAAGTTCACGAACTCGGGCTACGGTGTCCCCAACACGTCGTTTTTCAAACCATGCAATAGGGAGTTTCAGTAAATGCCGGAAAAGTTTTGCGCCAAGTTCAACGTCAATCCGACTGGTCGTGTGCGCAAAAATATAAGTTCGTAGGCCGCCGAGCACTACTTCAAAAAGGATAATGATGATTAAAGCAACCGCTATAACATTTAGTGTGCTTATACCTCGATGAACAAGTACCTTGTCCATAACGACCTGGAAAAAGAGTGGCGTCATGAGTGCGAAAAATTGCAATACAATGGAAGCAATAATTACTTCCATGAATATTTTCCGATACTTTATAACGGCTGGGATGAACCAGGTGAAATCAAATTTAGCCAGTGAACCTAATACAGATGCCCTTGAAGTGACCAAAATAAGTTTGCCTGAGTATCGCGAAGCAAACTTCTCCACAGACAGAACTACGGGTTTTTTTAGGGTAAGATCGTGAATCAGAACTTTATCACTCTCAATTTTCGCAATAATAAAATGATTGCCCTCTTCATCCCAGACTAGCGCTGGAAGCGCTATTTTATCAAGATGATTACATTCTTTTTCAACAGCTTTTGCCTTTAACCCCAACTCTTTCGCTGCAAGTAACCATTGGGTTTGCGTCAGACCGTTTCCCTCAAAACCGTAACGATGCCTGATGTCTTCAACATTCATCGCTACTCCATGAAAATGCGAAAGAATACTTAGTGCAGCCAGGGAATTATCTTGCTGCTTTTCTTTTCTTTCATGCCTCATATTATTCATCACATTAATAATTCATTTGCCATTTTTCATAAATAGTAATTGAAAAGAGTCAAGATCTCATAGCATTTGTCATATAG
>NZ_JBGKEB010000038.1:0-23759 GCF_041399425.1 Enterobacter sp. KBR-315C3_2022 | reverse complement strand
GTTTCCTGACGGCGGGGGCGCCGCGCTGGGAGGCGCGGCGAGGGCATAGCCTGCAGGGATGCAGGCTGGTGCCCGACCCGAAAGCCGAAAGGAATAAGCTGAGGGCACCGCGAAGTGGCGATTTTCTCTGCCGGGAGCCCGGATTGTTAAGGCGGCGGCGGCGAGCCCTCTTAACACGTTCACAAGTAACGTGATTTCAGAGTAGCAAGGCTCGTAAAGTGAACGGAATAACCACCACAGCCGTATGTTCCCCCTCACCCCAACCCTCTCCCTGAATGGAGAGGGAGTATTCTGTGCCAGGCTGTAATTTGTGGGGATCCCTCAACCCTGTGGGAGAGTGCCAGGGTGAGGGCACCAGCCCGCACGGTATTTGTTTTAGCTATTCAACGCAGGACGCTCACTAATGGCGATGCGCTGCGGCGCGATGGCTTCCGGCAGGTTCCGGGTCAGGTCGATATGCAGCAGCCCGTTGGTGAACGTCGCGCCGGACACTTCCATATGGTCCGCCAGGGTAAAGCTCAGGCTAAACGGCTGGGTGACCAGCCCCTGATGCAGCCACTTGGTGTCGGTCTCTTGTTTCTCAGGCGTTCCTTTCACCGTCAAACGCGTGCCTTCAAGCTGGATGTCCAGGTCCTCCTGGCGGAATCCGGCCAGTGCCAGCGTGATGCGGTAGTGGTTGTCGTCGCTCTTTTCGATGTTGTACGGCGGAAACGCCTGTTGCTCAGGGGTGCTTTGCAGGGCGTTAGCCAGCTTGTCAAAACCAATCCACTGACGCAGAAGTGGGGATAAATCGTAGTTACGCATAGGTGTTCTCCTTCTAAGAAGCGAGTTGGCGCAGGTTATTTTTGTGCGCGGTTGTTCCTGCAAATCCCGATGGGTTCGCATATGCTCCCGTTACGGCAAGCAATCTTGAGTAGGCCGCTCGCGCGGCCCGGAAATTAGTTGATTTCGATACGGCGCGGCTTTTTCTCTTCCGGGATCACGCGCTCCAGCTCGATAAACAGCAGGCCGTTAACCAGGTTCGCGCCTTTTACGTGAATGTTCTCAGCCAGCTGGAACTTGCGTTCAAAGTTGCGCTCGGCAATGCCCTGGTACAGGTAGGTACGCTCTTTCTGCTCGGCGGTATGGGAACCTTTCACCAGCAGCAGGTTGTCCTGCGCGGTGATTTCCAGCTCGCTTTCTGCAAAACCGGCCACGGCGATAGCGATGCGGTAGTGGTTTTCGTCAACCAGCTCAACGTTGTATGGAGGATAGCCGTTGCTCTGGCTCTGGTTATTTTCTAAATGGTTGAACAGGCGGTCAAAACCAATTGCAGAACGGTACAGCGGAGAAAGATCGAAGTTACGCATAAGTAAAAACTCCTGAAATCAGCGAGAAATTTAGCCTTCCACCATGGACAGGCTTCTGTTTCCCCCGAACGCCCATCAGGCGCGTTCGTCATCGGGTCACATCCTTAAAATGGGTCTGGTTACTGACTTTTCAAGCGTATTTTTTTGAGATTTTTTTGCACTTTGCGGGTTGTCGCATAGACTGGGACAACAGCACTAAGGGTTAAATTGCGATGGCTGCCACAGTGCGGGGTTTATGCGCTATTCATTTTGAACAGGGCTGATATAACCCTGAGTTGCAGGTCTATGCAGTGCCATTAACGATGACTGAGTGATGATGAAAAATGTTCTGATAAAGCTGACTACGTTCAGCGGGGTGGTTTTACTTTGCGGGTGTTCGAGCGTGATGTCTCACACCGGCGGTAAAGAAGGAACATATCCGGGGACGCGCGCCAGCGCGGACATGATCTCGGACGATGATACCAACTGGGGAACGAAATCTCTGGCGATTCTCGACATGCCGTTTACGGCGGTGGCCGACACGCTCCTGCTGCCGTGGGATCTGTTCCGCACGGACAGCTCCGTACGCTCGCGCGTTGAGAAAAGCGAGCAGCAAAATCTGGCAACCAACGCCGTTATCCCGCCCGCAGATATGCCCTAGTGCTGTTCGGTTTCCGTTAGCCATAGCTGGCGGAAACCGTCCGTCTCTTCCATCCAGGCAATTGACCGCCCGTCAGGGGAAAAGATCACCGCGTCCGCCGACGGCGAATGGCCGCGTTCGGGCGTTAAAAACGTCACTTCTCCGGTCCGCGCATCGCACTGCGCAATCCGGTTTTTCAGCACAAATCCCAGCGCGTTCCCCGAAGGATGCCAGCTAAACGCCGACTGAACGTCGCTGTCATTATGGGTCAACTGACGCGGCTCGCCGCCTTCCGGTGAGATCAGCCAAAGCTGCACAACGCCGTTATCATCGCGCATCAAAAAGGCGATCTGCGTGGCCTGGGGATTGCTGCGCACCCAGTGGCGCGGCGCGTTCACCAGCCCCGGATACGTCCGCTGATGGGTAAAGGTTAAGCGACGCTGGGCGATGCCCGCAGGCGGCGCGGGAAGCGTGTCGGGGGTTCCCTGCAGCGGCGCATCGCCCGCGCGCTTCCAGCCCTGCTCGTCTTTCGGAAGCGCGACGATAAACAGCTCAGGTACTTTTTCGCCCGTGACGGACAGCGTATCGCCGATAAACGCCAGCCTGTCGTTGCCCACCCAGCCCTCTTCGTAGGCGCGGTTGATCTCATCGCTGCCCGGCGCTGGCGTCGGCGTCGTGCGGCTAACCAGCACGCTCCAGAAGGCACCAGCATAGTTACGCGGATGGTTACCGCGCGGCGTGACTGGGCCAAACGGCGACGCGACGCCGACGTTGCGTAAGTCCAGCTTCGGGTCGCGCGCATGCAGCACGTGGTCGTTGTAGGTAAAGCTGACGAACTGCCCGTTCGGGCTGAAGACGTGAACGTGGCTGCCGCCGCGCAGCGCGCCCGGCGTGTAGGGTGCGGTGATATCCATCGCATCCAGGTTTTCGACCGCACCGCCGTGCGCAATCACCCCCTGACGATGGTGAAAATCATACTGCCACGCCGCGTCGGGGTGTTCCGGTCCGTGAATAAACACGTACCTGTCGTCTGTTGGATGAACGGTCACCACGCCGACGCGCGCGCCGCGTGTGGCGCGGTAAATCACCTCGACCTCGCCGGTATTCACGTTGACCCGCTCGATGGTTTCGCCGGTGAACGACGCGCCGGACGGGCGCACGTCAAACGCCAGCCACTGGCTGTCCGGCGTCCAGGCGTTGATGTTGGTGAGCTGGTGGTTGCGTGAAGCGAAGGTGATTTGTTTCATGAGGATACCCTGATGCGCGGTTATCGCATCAGGGTAAAACATCGCGGGGAATTAGCCTACTCGTTTAACATCGCCCACCAGCAGAATGTAGGAGAGCGCGCCGATCAGCGCCACGGCGGAGATGTAGACCAGCGCCGGACCGAAGCCGTAATCCTGCGCCAGGTAGCCAATCACCAGCGGCACGGTGATCCCGCCCAGGCCGCCCACGAAATTAAACACGCCGCCGGTCAGGCCAATCAGGCGCATCGGCGCAAGCGAAGAGACTAGCGACCAGGTGATGGAGGCAAAGCCGTTGCCGAAGAAGGCAATTGCCATCAGGGTCATGATCCACACCGGGTCGTTGGTGTAGTTGGCGCCCATGATGCAGGTGGAGATCAGCAGCCCGCAGATGATCGGCGTTTTGCGCGCCACGCCCAGCGAGAGCCCTTTTTTCACCAGCTTGTCCGCCAGCCAGCCGGAAAGCAGCACGCCGAAGAAGGCCGCGAGGAACGGCACGGTGGTCATAAAGCCCGCCTTCAGCGCGGTGATGCCCTTTTCCTGGGTCAGGTAGTTCGGGAACCAGGTCAGGAAGAACCACAGCGTGGAGGTGACGGCAAACTGGCCCAGGTACACGCCCACCAGCTTGCGGTGGAAGACCAGCTTCCAGTCCGCTTTGGTCAGCGGCTGACGCGCCTCTTTCTTCACCGGCGCATCGCCGTCCACCAGGCCGCCGCCGTCGCGGATGTAGTCCAGCTCGGCTTTGGTAATGCTTTTGGTCAGGCGCGGCGGCTGGTAGACCTTGAACCAGATCAGCGACCAGACGATGCCGATGCCGCCGGTCACGATAAAGACCCAGTGCCAGCTCAGCAGCTCCTGGATCCAGATCAGCAGCGGCGTCAGGAACGCGAGGCCGACGAACTGGCCGGAGGTGTAGAAGCCCACCGCAGACGCGCGCTCGTGCTCCGGGAACCAGCTCGTCACCATGCGGTTGTTGGTCGGGAACGCGGGCGCTTCGAAAATGCCGGTAATGGCGCGCAGGCCGATCAGCGACATTAATCCGGTGGCGAAGCCCTGGAACAGCGTGGCAACGGACCAGCCGAAAATGGCGATGAAATAGGTCAGGCGCGAGCCGACGCGGTCGAGGAACCAGCCGCCGGGGATCTGGCACAGCGTGTAAAGCCAGGCGAACGCCGAGAAGACGTAGCCCATTTCCGCTTTGGTGATGCCAAACTCTTCCTGAATATGGGCCGAGGCCACGGCAAGGTTGGCGCGGTCAACGTAGCAAATGACCACGGTAATAAAGATCATAATCAGCGTCACGTAGCGCCGACGCCCGGTTTTTGCAGCAGTAACGGGAATATCCATCGCAATCTGTCTCCAGATTTTGGGCATAGCGAAGCCGCTCACCATGCCCTGTAGTTTCAGAGGGTGTGTTTATTTTTTTAATTAAAATCGTAGGCGGAATGCGCTAAATAATTCGGGCTGGGGAAAGGCGGCAAGTTTTCGCATCCCCGGGAGCATACAAGAGTATGTGACCGGGGTAAGAAAACGCAGCCAACGCATCACCCGCGCGAAGTATGACGCGCATTTACCATTCGGCGACGGTGCCGTCTTCATGCCGCCACAGCGGATTACGCCAGTCTGGGGCGTTTTTGCTCAGCTCGATGACTTTGGCTTCGTCGATCTCCACGCCAAGGCCCGGCTTCGTTAACGGTTTGAAGAAACCGCCTTCCATACTGAAGTCTTCTTTGTTTTTCACGAAGTCGAGCAGCTCCGCGCCCTTGTTGTAGTGGATGCCCATGCTCTGCTCCTGGAACACCGCGTTGCGCGAGACGAAGTCCACGTGCAGGCAGGCGGCCAGCGCAATCGGCCCCAGCGGACAGTGCGGCGCCAGCGCCACGTCGTAGGCTTCCGCCATGCCGGCAATTTTGTAGCATTCGGTGATGCCGCCCGCGTGGGAGAGATCCGGCTGCAAAATCGCAATGCCGCCCGCCTCCAGCACGCGCTTGAACTCGAAGCGCGAGAACATCCGCTCGCCCGCCGCAATCGGGATGTGGGTCTGCTCGGCCAGCTTCGGATAGTATTCCGCCTGCTCCGCCAGCACCGGCTCTTCGATGAACAGCGGGCGATACGGCTCCAGCTCTTTGATCAGCACTTTCGCCATCGGCGCGCTGACGCGGCCGTGGAAGTCCAGGCCAAACTCAATCTCGTTGCCGAACGCCTCGCGGATCTGCGCCACGGTGTTCACCGCGCGGTCGACCGCACGCGAGTTGTCGATGACGCCCATCTCCTCGCAGCCGTTGAGCTTGAAGGTATCGAAGCCGATGCTGCGCAGCTGCGTAATCCCATCGATCACTTCCGCAGGGCGGTCGCCGCCGACCCAGCTGTAGGCTTTAATTTTGTCGCGTACCAGGCCGCCCATCAGCTGCCAGACAGGCGCATTCAGCACTTTACCCTTGATGTCCCACAGCGCCTGGTCGATGCCCGCAATCGCGCTCATCAGGATCGGGCCGCCGCGGTAAAAGCCCGCGCGGTACATCACCTGCCACAGGTCGTTAATGCGCGCGGGGTCCTGACCAATCAGGTATTCGCCCAGCTCGTGGACCGCCGCCTCGACGGTGCGCGCGCGGCCTTCAATCACCGGCTCGCCCCAGCCAACCACGCCTTCGTCGGTTTCGATTTTCAGGAACATCCAGCGCGGGGGTAAACGGTACGTGGTGAGTTTGGTTATTTTCATTTCACTGCCTCTCGATACGCTTTCACAAATGCTGCCGCCTGCTGCGCGGTGCGCTCAACGGACTGCCCGGCGCGATAGAGATCGCTGCCCAGCCCCGCGCCCACGCAGCCTGCCTTCATCCACTGAGCCAGGTTTTCCGGCGTCACGCCGCCCACGGCAAATACCGGCACGCTGGCGGGCAGTACCGCCTTCAGCGCTTTGATGTAGTCCGGGCCAAAGGCCGACGACGGGAAAATTTTGAGCGACTGCGCGCCCGCATCGAGGGCGGTAAACGCTTCCGTGGCCGTGGCGCATCCGGGGCAGACGGTCATGCCGTAGCCCACCGCGCGGCGGATCACCTCGGGGTTTATGTTAGGCGTCACAATGAGTCGGCAGCCCATTTTTGCAAGTACATCCACCTGCTCAGGCTGTAAGACGGTTCCTGCGCCAATCAGCGCTTTATCACCATACGCATCCACCACCGCCGGAATGCTTTTTTCCCATTCTGGGGAGTTAAGCGGGATTTCCACCGCGTCGAACCCGGCGTCAATCACCGCGCCAACGTGCGCCAGCGCCTCGTCGGGGGTGATGCCGCGCAGAATCGCGATAAGGGGAAGGTTAGTTTGCCACTGCATGAGCGATGCTCCTTATTCCTGCCTGAAATGCCGCGTCGCCGGATACCGTTGAAACCTCACGCCCGGCGGCGCGAAACGCCTGCTCGTAGCGCGTCGCCAGCGATGACCCCGCCACAATGGTTACGGCCTGCTCGCGCGCGGCGAAATCGCGCATGCTGGCGACCTCTGCGCCAATCAGCAGGCCGGAGAGAAACTCGCTGACCTCCTCGCGCGGGAGATTTCCCAGCACGTGCGAGGCGCGAACTTCAAAAAGCGTTGGCAGAACGTCAGGCGAGGCAAGGCCGCGCGCCAGCCCGGCGGAGAACGCCGGGGCAGAAACGGCCTGCTCCGGCAAACCGGCACCCACCAGCGAATGATTGAGCAGCAGATGGTGCAGTTCGCCGGTCATCACGGTGCGAAAATCGTGGATTTGCTGCGCATCGGCCTGCACCCATTTGCAGTGGGTGCCGGGCATGACGTAGACGGAAGAAGGAGAAAGCGCGCGCGCGCCGAGCAGCTGGGTCTCTTCGCCGCGCATCACGTTGTGGTTGTCGTCGCGTGAGACGGACAATCCTGGAACGATCCAGATATTGTCGCCAACGGACGTTAACCGTTCGCCAATGGCAGAGAAATGGGCAGGAACGGACAGATAGGGCGCGACCTTCCAGCCGACGTTGCTGCCCACCATTCCCGCCATGACCACCGGCGTGGCGCCGTCGCGCCAGTTTTGTGTGACTTCCGCTAACACCGCCGCGGGGGATTTACCGTTCAGGCGCGTGACGCCTGCTTCTGATTGCCTGCTCTCCAGGCACTGCTCGCCCTGGTACAGCCAGGCGCGCAGGTTGGTCGATCCCCAGTCAATTGCGATGTAGCGTGATGTCATGTGATTTCCTTCAGCCTTCGTGTCGAGCTGGCGATCATCGTGAGCGCCGCCTGCTCTGCCGCATCGCCGTCCTGATGCCGTATCGCATCGAACAGCGCTTTATGTTCCTGGAGCGTTTTCGGCATGTTGGCCTCGTCGCCCATCCAGGTACGTTCAAAAACCGCCCGCTGTAGCGAGCTGATCGCCACGCTAAGCTGCTGTAAAACCGGGTTATGCACCGACTGGAGCACCGCCTCGTGATAGCGAATATCCGCTTCGTTAAAGGCGTCCCGGTTCTGGTTATTGGCGATCATGTCGTTTAAAGCCGACTCAATCTGCGCCAGATCGCCGGAGGTTGCCCGCTCGGCGGCCCAGCGCGCTATCGCCGGTTCGACCAGGTTTCGCACTTCGCTCATCGCCCCGATGAGCCGCGGGTCATAGTCGTTTTCCAGCACCCACTGAAGCACGTCGGTGTCGAGGTAGTTCCACTGGTTTCGCGGAGCGACAAACGCGCCGCGATAGCGTTTCATTTCAATCAGCCGCTTCGCCATCAGCGAGCGAAACACTTCCCGGATGATGTTGCGCGAGGTTTCAAACTCCTCACACAGTTCGGCCTCTGCGGGCAGCGGCGAACCGGGAACGTACTTGCCGCTGATAATTTGCTTACCCAGCGTGATGACGATGCGATCGGTTTTGTTGAGAGTCATGGAGAGTCCTTGTGCTCTATAGGTCCATGGCTACTTTACCGCGACCGCTGAATTTCGCCTCACTTTTGCAGTACAAACGTGAGACTGTTCGTTAATGCCTTGGGCCTAATGTAGTACAATCATTAAATGTTGTACTACAATACAGATCACAAAAAGAACAATTCGATATATTCTGGGCATAAAAAAGCCCCGATGAATCACCGAGGCTGATGCTTAGGAGAACCACTTACCGCAGGACAAATTTCTCGATCGCGTAGGCAACGCCGTCTTCCAGGTTGGATTTGGTGACGAAATTGGCGACTTCCTTCACGGACGGAATGGCGTTATCCATCGCCACGCCCAGACCCGCGTATTCGATCATCGCGATGTCGTTCTCCTGATCGCCCAGCGTCATGATCTCTTCTGGCTTGATGCCCAGCGCGTCGGCCAGGGATTTCACGCCCGTGCCTTTATTCACGCGCTTATCGAGGATTTCGAGGAAATACGGCGCGCTTTTCAGCACGGTGTACTTCTCTTTAACCTCAGCCGGAATGCGCGCGATGGCTTTGTCGAGGATTTCAGGCTCGTCGATCATCATTACTTTGAGGAACTGGGTGGCAGGGTCCATTTTTTCAGGCTCGCAGAACACCAGCGGGATGGTCGCAACGTAGGATTCATGCACCGTGTAGTAGCTGATGTCGCGGTTAGCGGTATAAAGCGTGTTGCGGTCGAGCGCGTGGAAGTGAGAGCCCACTTCGCGGGACAGTGTTTCCAGATACAGGTAATCATCATAGCTCAGCGCGGTTTGCGCCACCGTGCTGCCATCCGCCGCTTTCTGCACCAGCGCGCCGTTGTAGGTGATGCAGTAATCACCCGGCTGGTTCATGTGCAGCTCTTTCAGGTAGCTGTGCACGCCCGCATACGGACGCCCCGTGGTCAGCACCACGTTCACGCCTTTCTCGCGCGCGGCAGCGATAGCATTTTTAACGGCGGGAGAGATAGTGTGGTCCGGCAGCAGCAGCGTGCCGTCCATATCGATTGCAATGAGTTTGATGGCCATGAGATCCCCAGATTAAATGAGTCTGGACTCATGCTAACGCGATTCGGCTCAAAAAACACGGTAAGAAAGGGGGATTGGATTTGAGGAGAGGATTCCTCTTTTGCGAAGGTTTTTTCCCCGAGAGGAAGAAAAGACGGCACCGGGCAGTCCCCTCTCCCCAATGGGGAGAGGGTTAGGGTGAGGGGATATTACTTAGATATCGATATTCGCCGCTTTCAGGGCGTTTTCTTCGATAAAGGCGCGACGTGGCTCAACCGCGTCACCCATCAGGGTGGTGAACAGCTGGTCCGCGGCAATCGCGTCCTTCACGGTCACGCGCAGCATGCGGCGGCTTTCCGGATCCATGGTGGTTTCCCAGAGCTGTTCCGGGTTCATTTCGCCCAGACCTTTATAGCGCTGGATAGCCAGACCGCGACGAGACTCTTTCACCAGCCACTCCAGCGCCTGCTCGAAGCTGGCTACCGGCTGGCGGCGCTCGCCGCGTTCGATGAAGGCATCGTCTTCGATCAGGCCGCGCAGCTTCTCGCCGAGCGTGCAGATACGGCGATATTCCGGCCCGGTCACAAACTCGTGCTCGAGCGGATAATCGGTATCAACGCCGTGGGTACGCACGCGAATAATCGGCTCAAACTG
Organism: Enterobacter sp. KBR-315C3_2022; assembly: GCF_041399425.1. Taxonomy (NCBI): domain Bacteria; kingdom Pseudomonadati; phylum Pseudomonadota; class Gammaproteobacteria; order Enterobacterales; family Enterobacteriaceae; genus Enterobacter; species Enterobacter sp. KBR-315C3_2022. The sequence continues at coordinate 13,994 of NZ_JBGKEB010000038.1, read as the reverse complement.
CCCTTCTGCGTTCTGCTGAACGTCGCACTTCCACATGCTGCCGTGCTGCTCTTTCTCGTTCAGCTCGGTCACCAGGGCGTTCACCCAACGGGTAACGGTCTGCTCGCTGCTCAGATCGGCCTCGGTCAGGGTTGGCTGATACACCAGCTCCTTCAGCAGCGTCTTCGGATAGCGACGCTCCATGCGCGTAATCATTTTCTGCGCGGCGTTGAATTCTGACACCAGACGTTCCAGCGGCTCGCCGGCCAGCGCAGGCGCGTGGGAGTTGGCGTGCAGGGTTGCACCGTCGAGCGCGATCGCGATTTGGTACTGATCCATCGCTTCGTCGTCTTTGATGTACTGTTCCTGCTTGCCTTTCTTCACTTTGTACAGCGGCGGCTGCGCGATGTAGACGTGGCCACGCTCAACGATTTCCGGCATCTGACGGTAGAAGAAGGTCAACAGCAGCGTACGGATGTGCGAGCCGTCGACGTCCGCATCGGTCATGATGATGATGCTGTGATAGCGCAGCTTGTCCGGGTTGTACTCGTCACGGCCAATGCCGCAGCCCAGCGCGGTGATCAGCGTCGCCACTTCCTGAGAAGAGAGCATCTTGTCGAAGCGCGCTTTCTCAACGTTGAGGATTTTACCCTTCAGCGGCAGGATCGCCTGGTTCTTACGGTTACGGCCCTGCTTCGCAGAACCGCCCGCGGAGTCCCCTTCCACGAGGTACAGTTCGGACAGCGCCGGGTCGCGTTCCTGGCAGTCAGCCAGCTTGCCCGGCAGGCCGGCTAAGTCCAGCGCACCTTTACGACGGGTCATTTCACGCGCTTTACGCGCCGCTTCACGGGCGCGCGCCGCGTCGATAATTTTGCCCACGACGATTTTCGCGTCGGACGGGTTTTCCAGCAGGTATTCGCTCAGCAGCTCGTTCATCTGCTGTTCAACCGCCGATTTCACCTCGGAGGAGACCAGCTTGTCTTTGGTCTGTGAGGAGAACTTCGGATCCGGCACCTTCACGGAGACAACGGCGATCAGGCCTTCACGGGCATCGTCACCGGTGGCGCTGACCTTCGCTTTTTTGCTGTAGCCTTCTTTGTCCATGTAGGCGTTCAGGGTACGGGTCATCGCCGCGCGGAAGCCCGCCAGGTGCGTACCGCCGTCGCGCTGTGGAATGTTGTTGGTGAAGCAGTAGATGTTTTCCTGGAAACCGTCGTTCCACTGCAGCGCCACTTCTACGCCGATGCCGTCTTTTTCGGTGGAGAAGTAGAAGATATTCGGGTGAATTGGCGTTTTGTTCTTGTTCAGATACTCAACGAACGCCTTGATGCCGCCTTCGTAATGGAAGTGGTCTTCTTTGCCGTCGCGCTTGTCTTTCAGGCGAATAGAGACGCCGGAGTTCAGGAACGACAGTTCGCGCAGGCGCTTCGCCAGGATGTCGTATTCGAATTCAGTGACGTTGGTGAAGGTTTCCAGGCTCGGCCAGAAGCGCACCAGGGTACCGGTTTTGTCGGTGTCACCGGTGACGGCCAGCGGGGCCTGCGGCACGCCGTGGGTATACAGCTGGCGGTGAATTTTACCTTCGCGCTGGATAACCAGCTCCAGCTTCTGCGACAGGGCGTTTACAACGGAAACGCCAACGCCGTGCAGACCACCGGACACTTTATAGGAGTTATCGTCGAACTTACCGCCCGCGTGCAGCACGGTCATGATAACTTCCGCCGCGGATACGCCCTCTTCCGGGTGAATACCGGTTGGGATGCCGCGACCATCATCGGTGACGGAGACGGAGTTGTCCGCATGGATCGTGACCACGATGTCTTTACAGTGACCCGCGAGCGCTTCGTCGATAGCGTTATCCACAACCTCGAATACCATGTGGTGCAGACCGGTGCCGTCATCCGTGTCGCCGATATACATACCCGGGCGCTTACGCACCGCATCCAGCCCTTTCAGGACTTTGATACTGGAGGAGTCATAAGAATTCGACATCAACGTTTCTCGCTCATTTAAACTTGGGTTAATCCGTTATTTTACCCTTTTCCACGGTAAACATCTTCGAATTTTCGTCCGACATGTCTATAACGTGTTCAGCGCTAATGGCGCTGACGAAAACCTGCGACTGCGTGGCTTTTAAGCGGCTGGCAAGCAGCCCGCGCCGCGCGTCGTCGAGTTCCGAGGCAAAATCATCTATCAGATACAGGCAGCGCCGCCCGCTCTCGCGGGTGAGGAACTCCCCCTGCGCCAGGCGCAGCGCGCACATCAGGAGCTTAAGCTGCCCGCGCGACAAGGTATCTTCAACCGGTGCGCCGTCTGCACGAATGCGAAAATCCGCTTTGTGCGGACCGTGCGCGGTGTAGGTCAGCATGCGATCGCGCTCGAAGCTTCTTTCCAGCACGTCGGCATAGTCCGTCTCTTTCTCCCAGCCGCGCTGGAAGGAAAAGGTCAGGGAAAACTCCGGTAAAAACTGTTTGCAGGTATCGGCCATGTCTTCGGCGATGCCTGCGCTGTATTCGGCACGCCAGCGGCTGATTTGTTCCGCCAGGGGGATCAGTTCCTTGTCCCACGGACGCAGCTGGGCGTAGCGTGTGACCTGGCGCAGCGCGGCGTTGCGCTGCTTAAGCAGGCGCTTCAGGTTGCTCCAGGCGTTAAAGAACCCGGCTTCATTATGGAAGCATCCCCAGTCGAGGAACGCTCTTCTGTATTTGGGGCCGCCGTTGAGTAAAGTAAACCCCTCGGGCGTGATCAGCTGCATCGGCATCAGCAGCGCCAGCTCGGCCACCTTATGGCCGTCGGTGCCGTCAATGCGCACTTTGCTGTCGCCCTGCTTGTCTTTGGTCAGGCCGATGGCGGTTTCGCGCTCTTCGCCCTGCAGGCGTCCGTGAAGCACAAAGGATTCCTGCTCGTGGCGAATGACGCGACCAATCTGCAGGCTGCGAAACGCCCGGCCGTGGCCAAGCGTGTAGATGGCTTCCAGCACGCTGGTTTTGCCGCTGCCGTTCGCGCCAACCAGGAAGTTAAAGCCGGGGGATAGTGCAAGATCCGCGCTTTCGATATTGCGAAAGTCGCGGATCCACAGGCGGGTGAGCGACATTACAGTCTCATTGGCATGACAACATAAGCCGCGCTTTGGCTGGCCGCATCTTCAATCTGTACGCTCGAAACGGAGTCTGTCAGCAGGATGCGCACGTTCTCGCACTTCAGCGCGTTCAGCACGTCCAGCACGTAGCTGACGTTAAAGCCGATTTCCATTTCGGCCCCGGCGTAGGTGACGTCCAGAATCTCTTCTGCCTCTTCCTGCTCCGGGTTATTGGCGGTGATTTTGATCTGGTTTTCATGCACAAACAGGCGCACGCCGCGGAATTTCTCATTGGAGAGGATTGCCGCGCGGGCAAAGGCCTGCTTAAGCGTATCGCAGCTGGCTTCCAGATGTTTATCCGGGTTCTTCGGCAATACGCGGCGATAATCCGGGAAACGGCCGTCAACCAGCTTCGAGGTGAAGACAAAATCACCCACGTGGGCACGAATGTTGTTGCTGCCGATCTGCACGCGCAGCGGGGTATCCCCGCCGTCGAGCATGCGCATCAGCTCAATCACGCCTTTACGCGGCACGATCACCGAATGGTTTGGCAACGAGTCGCCAATCGGCATGGAACAGACCGCCAGGCGGTGGCCGTCGGTCGCCACGGTACGCAGCTCTTCACCTTCGGTTTCAAACAGCATGCCGTTTAAGTAGTAACGAACGTCCTGATGCGCCATGGAGAACTGCGTGGCTTCGATCAGACGCTTCATCGTCGCCTGCGGCAGGGTAAATTCAACTTCGCTCTGCCAGTCGTCCAGGTTCGGGAAGTCGGCGGCAGGCAGCGTGGAGAGCGAGAAACGGCTGCGGCCAGAGCGCACCAGCATGCGGTCGCCCTCGAGCTGCACGGCAATTTCTGCGCCTTCCGGCAGTCCGCGGCAGATATCAAAGAATTTACGTGCCGGAACGGTGGTCGCGCCCGCGTCATGCGGCTGAGACAGCGTAACGCGCGCGATCATTTCCATTTCCAGGTCTGTGCCGGTCAGCGACAGCGTGCCGTCCGCGACCTGAAGCAGCAGGTTTCCAAGAATAGGCAACGTTGGGCGGCCACCTAATGGGCCACTTACCTGCTGCAGCGGTTTTAATAAATGTTCACGTTCAACAGTAAATTTCATAGCGTCACGATGATAGAGTTCTGATTAAATTGGAAAAATCTTCTTTTATGTCGTGGCTTTCTTCGCGTAACTGCTCAATCTTACGGCACGCGTGCAGCACGGTCGTATGGTCACGGCCACCAAACGCATCGCCGATTTCCGGCAGGCTGTGGTTGGTTAACTCCTTTGCCAACGCCATTGCCATCTGACGCGGACGCGCCACGGAGCGGGAACGGCGTTTAGACAGTAAATCGGCCACTTTGATTTTGTAGTACTCGGCCACCGTCTTCTGAATATTGTCGATGGTGACCAGTTTTTCCTGCAATGCCAACAAATCACGCAGGGCTTCACGCACAAAATCGATGGTGATCGCACGGCCGGTAAAGTTGGCATTGGCAATGACGCGGTTCAGCGCCCCTTCCAGCTCACGAACGTTGGAACGCAGACGCTTGGCGATAAAGAACGCCACTTCACCCGGCAGGCGAATGTCGTTTTCATCGGCTTTCTTCATCAGGATCGCCACGCGGGTTTCCAGCTCCGGCGGCTCGATCGCCACGGTCAGACCCCAGCCGAAGCGGGATTTCAGACGATCTTCAACGCCGTTGATCTCTTTTGGATAACGATCCGAGGTCAAAATGATCTGCTGATTACCTTCCAGCAGGGCATTGAAGGTGTGGAAAAACTCTTCCTGGGATCGTTCTTTATTGGCGAAGAACTGGATGTCATCGATCAGCAGCGCGTCAACGGAGCGGTAGTAGCGTTTAAACTCTTCGATCGCATTGTTTTGCAGGGCTTTTACCATGTCCTGAACGAAGCGCTCGGAGTGCATATACACCACTTTTGCATTGGGCTTGCGCGCCATAATGCCGTTACCCACCGCGTGAAGAAGGTGCGTTTTACCCAGGCCCGTGCCGCCATAAAGGAACAGCGGGTTGTAGGCGCCACCGGGGTTATCAGCAACCTGGCGAGCCGCCGCGCGCGCCAGCTGGTTCGACTTACCTTCAACGAAGTTATCAAACGTGTGTTTAACGTTAACGTTAGAGCGATAGGTAGGTTCTGCCGGAGCGGGAACGTTGTCCCAGCCCTGGCGAGCAGGCGCAACGCGAGGTGCCGGAGCGGGCGCAGCCTGCGCGGGTGCGGCCACGTTAACGGTTTCACGAACGGTTTGCGTGACCGGCTTTGTGCCCACTTCAAAACGCAGCTGTGGCGCGTCTGAGCCGCAGAAATCGTTCAGCAGCCCATTGATATTATTAAGGTACTTGTCCCTTACCCAATCGAGCACAAAACGGTTTGGCGCATACAAAGCCAGCGTGTTATCGCTCAGCTCCGCCTGCAAGGGGCGGATCCACATACTGAATTCTGTGGCTGGTAACTCATCCTGCAATCGGGCAAGACACTGCTGCCAAAGCGAAAGTGACACGGCGGACTCCACTCGAACAATAAAAGAAAACTATTGAATATTCATGATTGTTGACGCACATCGACAAGACCCTGTGCAAAGGGGGACGTGCGAATTGCTATCTGCAATTTTATCCAGACCAGGATCCGTGGATCCCGATCGGGACCGCGGATCATAGCCTAAACTGAGCCAGAGATCTTCTGTTTCTCACAGATTCTTCCCGATTTATCCACAGGAAGATCCGGAACCGGGTAAGTGTAATCGATCCAGGCGCGCGTGCCCCACGATTTAGCCCGCATATTGGAAAAATTAATGAGTACAGACAAATTTTTGCTTAAATGATCTAACGAAGATCCGGCACGATCCTTGCGCTTTGTCGGTGAGCCCGTATAATCCTCGACCCGGCGCGTGATGCTCATCTTCCTGCGTCGTCCGTTGCTCATTTTCCACGCGAAAACGTGCGGAAATACGCGGGAAATAAGGAAAGAGAATTGACTCCGGAGTGTACAATTATTACAATCCGGCCTCTTTAATCACCCACGCTGAGGCGTTAGTCGTTCGAAACTCGTTCGGGTATACGCAAAAGTCAGTGAATTTATTCAAGTTTAGGTAGAAATCGCCATGAAACGCACTTTTCAACCGTCTGTACTGAAGCGCAACCGTTCTCACGGCTTCCGTGCTCGTATGGCTACTAAAAATGGTCGTCAGGTTCTGGCACGTCGTCGTGCTAAAGGCCGCGCTCGTCTGACCGTTTCCAAGTAATAAAGCTAACCCCTGAGTGGTTAAGCTAGCATTTCCCAGGGAGTTACGTTTGTTAACTCCCACTCATTTCACTTTCGTCTTCCAGCAGCCACAACGGGCTGGCACGCCGCAAATCACCATCCTCGGCCGCCAAAATTCGCTGGGGCATCCCCGCATCGGTCTCACTGTCGCCAAGAAAAACGTTAAGCGTGCGCACGAACGCAATCGGATTAAACGTCTGACGCGTGAAAGCTTCCGTTTACGTCAACACGAACTGCCTTCAATGGATTTCGTGGTGGTGGCTAAAAAGGGGGTTGCCGACCTCGATAACCGTGCTCTCTCGGAAGCGTTGGAAAAATTATGGCGCCGCCACTGTCGCCTGGCTCACGGGTCCTGATAGCCCTTATAAGGGTCTATCAACGCCTGATTAGTCCGCTACTCGGGCCGCACTGCCGTTTCACACCAACATGCTCAAGCTACGGAATTGAGGCATTGCGCAGGTTTGGAGTGATAAAAGGCAGTTGGTTGACGGTGAAACGCGTATTAAAATGCCACCCTTTACACCCCGGTGGAGACGACCCCGTCCCCCCAGGACCATTTGATACCAGAGAACACTAACGATGGATTCGCAACGCAATCTTCTTATCATCGCTTTGTTGTTCGTGTCTTTCATGATCTGGCAGGCTTGGGAGCAGGATAAAAATCCTCAACCTCAGCAGCAGACCACGCAGACCACGACCACCGCAGCGGGTAGCGCCGCCGACCAGGGCGTACCGGCCAGTGGCCAGGGGAAACAGATTACGGTTAAGACCGATGTGCTTGAGCTGACTATCAACACCCGTGGTGGTGATATTGAGCAGGCGCTGCTGTTGACCTACCCGAAAGAGCTGAAGTCTACCGAACCGTTCCAGTTACTGGAAACCACACCTGAGTTTATCTATCAGGCGCAGAGCGGCCTGACCGGTCGTGATGGCCCAGATAACCCGGCTAACGGTGCGCGTCCACTGTATAACGTCGAGAAAGATACGTTTGTCCTGGCTGATGGCCAGAACGAAATCGCTATCCCGATGACCTACACCGATGCCGCAGGCAACACCTTCATCAAAACCTTCACCCTGAAACGCGGTGAGTATGCGGTGAACGTGGGCTACAACGTGAAGAACAGCAGCGAGAAGCCGCTGGAGCTGTCTACCTTCGGCCAGCTGAAGCAGTCCATCAACCTGCCGTCTCACCGTGACACCGGAAGCAGCAACTTTGCGCTGCATACCTTCCGTGGCGCGGCGTACTCCACGCCTGACGCGAAGTATGAGAAATACAAATTCGACACCATCGCCGATAACGAGAACCTGAACGTTAGCGCGAAAGGCGGCTGGGTAGCGATGCTGCAGCAGTATTTCGCCACCGCATGGGTTCCGAATAACGACGGTACAAATAACTTCTACACCGCGAATCTCGGTAACGGTATTGCAGCCATCGGCTACAAATCTCAGCCGGTTCTGGTTCAGCCTGGTCAAGCCGGTACGCTGGCAAGCACCCTGTGGGTTGGCCCGGAAATCCAGGATAAAATGGCTGCGGTAGCGCCGCACCTGGATCTGACCGTCGATTACGGCTGGTTGTGGTTCATCTCTCAGCCGCTGTTTAAGCTGCTGAAGTTCATCCACAGCTTCCTGGGTAACTGGGGCTTCTCCATCATCGTTATCACCTTCATCGTTCGTGGCATCATGTACCCGCTGACTAAAGCGCAGTACACCTCCATGGCGAAGATGCGCATGCTGCAGCCGAAGATTGCGGCGATGCGTGAGCGTCTGGGCGATGACAAACAGCGTCAGAGCCAGGAAATGATGGCCCTGTATAAAGCAGAGAAAGTGAACCCGCTGGGTGGCTGCTTCCCGCTGCTGATTCAGATGCCAATCTTCCTTGCGCTGTACTACATGCTGATGGGCTCCGTTGAGCTGCGCCATGCGCCGTTCGCGCTGTGGATCCATGACCTGTCCGCACAGGACCCGTACTACATCCTGCCGATCCTGATGGGCGTGACGATGTTCTTCATCCAGAAGATGTCGCCGACCACCGTGACCGACCCGATGCAGCAGAAGATCATGACCTTTATGCCGGTCATCTTCACCGTGTTCTTCCTGTGGTTCCCGTCAGGTCTGGTGCTGTACTATATCGTCAGCAACCTGGTGACCATCATCCAGCAGCAGCTGATTTACCGTGGTCTTGAAAAACGTGGCCTGCATAGCCGCGAAAAGAAAAAGTCCTGATACTCTTCATTCTTCAAGCCGCAGGCGCGTTGGCTGCGTTTGATTGCCCCAGTCACTTACTTCAGTAAGCTCCTGGGGCGCACAAACTTGCCGCCTTCCTGCAACTTGAATTATTTCGAGTATTCACGGTAGAGTTATGCCAGAGAAGGCGGTCATTAGACCGCCTTTTTCACATTTACAAAGAGACCAACCATGAGCCATAACGACACTATCGTCGCCCAGGCAACCCCACCGGGACGCGGTGGTGTAGGCATTCTGCGCATCTCCGGCCTGAAGGCGCGCGAGGTGGCCGAAGCGGTGCTGGGTAAACTGCCAAAGCCGCGCTACGCGGATTATCTGCCGTTTAAAGACAGCGACGGCACGCCGCTGGATCAGGGCATTGCGCTGTGGTTCCCCGGCCCGAACTCCTTTACCGGTGAAGACGTGCTGGAGCTGCAGGGTCACGGCGGCCCGGTGATCCTCGACCTGCTGTTAAAACGCATTCTGACGCTGCCGGGCCTGCGCATTGCGAAGCCGGGCGAGTTCTCCGAGCGCGCCTTCCTGAACGACAAGCTCGACCTGGCGCAGGCCGAGGCGATTGCTGACCTGATCGACGCCAGCTCCGAGCAGGCGGCCCGCTCCGCGCTGAACTCGCTGCAGGGGGCATTCTCCGCGCGCGTGAACCATCTTGTGGAAGCGCTGACTCATCTGCGTATCTACGTTGAAGCGGCTATCGATTTCCCGGACGAAGAGATCGACTTCCTCTCCGACGGCAAAATTGAAGCCCAGCTTAATAGTGTGATGGCCGATCTCGACGCCGTGCGCGCCGAAGCGCGCCAGGGCAGCCTGCTGCGCGAAGGGATGAAGGTGGTGATAGCCGGGCGCCCTAACGCCGGGAAATCGAGCCTGCTCAATGCCCTTGCGGGCCGTGAGGCGGCGATCGTTACCGATATCGCCGGCACCACGCGCGACGTGCTGCGCGAGCACATTCACATCGACGGCATGCCGCTGCACATCATCGATACGGCAGGGCTGCGCGATGCCAGCGACGAAGTTGAGCGCATCGGTATCGAACGCGCCTGGCAGGAGATCGAGCAGGCCGACCGCGTGCTGTTTATGGTGGACGGCACCACGACCGACGCCGTTGACCCGGCGGAGATCTGGCCGGACTTTATCGCCCGTCTCCCAGCCAAGTTGCCAATCACCGTGGTGCGCAACAAGGCGGACGTCACTGGCGAAACGCTTGGCATCAGCGATGTAAATGGTCACTCACTGATTCGCCTGTCGGCGCGTACCGGCGAAGGCGTGGACGATCTGCGCAACCACCTCAAGCAGAGCATGGGCTTTGACACCAGCATGGAAGGCGGCTTCCTGGCGCGCCGCCGCCACCTGCAGGCGCTGGAAGAGGCGGCAAATCATCTCGTTCAGGGTAAAGCACAGCTGATCGGCGCGTGGGCGGGCGAGCTACTGGCGGAAGAACTGCGGCTGGCGCAGCAGAACCTGAGTGAGATCACCGGCGAATTTACGTCAGACGATCTGCTGGGACGGATTTTCTCGAGCTTCTGCATCGGCAAATAATTACAGCTGATTGAGGGTGATTTCCTCCCAGGAAATCACCATTGTCCAAATGGCAACTCGCCTAATCCCCTTTCTCCCCCTATTCTGCATGCCTGCATCTATGGGGGGTTTATGGCTCGTTTTCTGTTGTGTAGTTTTGCGCTGGTTCTGCTTTATCCGTCGGGGATCGATATGTATCTCGTGGGTTTACCGCACATTGCCCAGGATCTCGGGGCCAGCGAGGCGCAGCTGCACATCGCGTTTTCGGCCTACCTCGCGGGGATGGCGTCGTCGATGGTCTTTGCCGGGAAAATCGCGGATAAGGCCGGGCGTCAGCCCGTCGCGATAACGGGCGCGGTGATTTTTGCCCTCGCCTCGGTGCTGTGCTCGCTGGCGCACGGCAGCACTTCGTTTCTTGCGGGTCGTTTTATCCAGGGCATCGGCGCCGGTGGCTGCTATGTGGTGGCGTTTGCCATTTTGCGCGACACCCTGAGCGCCCAGCGCCGCGCGAAGGTGCTCTCCATGCTGAACGGCATTACCTGCATCATCCCGGTGCTGGCCCCGGTTGTGGGGTATCTGATTATGCTCAAATTCCCGTGGCAGAGCCTGTTCTGGACGATGGCGGCCATGGGCGCGCTGGTTTTCATTCTGTCGATCGCGGTATTGAAGGAGACCCATCCCGGCGCGCAAAGCGCGGGGCATACGGCCTCAATACATCCTGCCGAAAAGCTCCTTAACCGATTTTTCCTGAGCCGCCTGGCGGTCACCACCCTGAGCGTGGCGGTGATCCTGACCTATGTAAACGTTTCCCCTGTGTTACTGATGGAAACCATGGGCTTCGATCGCGGGGAATATTCGACGGTGATGGCGTTAACCGCGATGGTCAGTATGGCCGTCTCTTTCTCCACGCCGTTTGCGCTAAACGTTTTCCGTCAGCGCACGCTGATGCTGACCTCGCAGGTTCTGTTCCTCGCGGCGGGCGTGATTCTGGCAACCGCCAGCTCGCACGCGGTGATGCTGGTGGGCATTACGCTTATTTGCGCCGGGTTCTCCGTCGGGTTTGGCGTGGCGATGAGCCAGGCGCTCGGTCCGTTCTCGCTGCGCGCGGGTGTGGCCAGCTCGGTGCTGGGCATCGCGCAGGTCTGCGGGTCGTCGCTGTGGATATGGCTGGCAGCGGTTATCGGCCTTAACGCGCTGAATATGCTGATCGGGATTCTGATTGGCTGTAGCATGCTCTGCATTCTCTTACTCATGGTCATCCAGCCCGCAGCGCATTATGAAGAAGCCCATCAGCAGCCTCGATCTTAACCTGTTACTGTGCCTGCAGCTTTTGCTGCAGGAGCGCAGCGTCACCAAAGCCGCAAAGCGGATGAACGTGACGCCGTCCGCGGTCAGCAAATCGCTGGCGAAGCTGCGCGACTGGTTCGAAGACCCGCTGTTTGTCAAAACGCCGCTGGGGCTGCTGCCGACGCCCCTGACGGTCAGCCTGGAGCAGGATTTGGCCGACTGGATGCAGATAGGCAATCAGATCCTCGATAAATTTCACCATGACTCCCCGGGCAATCTGAAGTTCGAGCTGGCGGCGGAAACCCCGCTGATGCTGATCCGCCTTAACGCGCTGCTGGAACAGGTGAACCAGCGTTACCCGCAGGCGACGGTGAAGATGCGCCACTGGGATTACGACTCGCTGGACGCCATCACGCGCGGGGAGGTGGACCTCGGCTTTACCGGACGGGAAACGCACCCGCGCTCGCGCGAGCTGCTCAAGCTGATGCCGTGGTTCATCGACTACGAAATTCTGTTCAGCGACCGGCCGTGCGTTTACCTGCGCGAGGATCACCCGGCGCTTCAGGAAGAGTGGAACCTGGAGACGTTCCTGCGCTACCCGCACATCAGCATTTTCTGGGAGCGTAGCGACACCTGGGCGCTGGATGAGGTGTTAAGAGAAATGGGCCGCGAGCGTAACATCGCCATGAGCCTGCCGGGCTTCGAGCAGTCGATGTTCATGGCGGCTCAGCCCGGCCATCATTATATTGCCACGGCGCCGCACTACTGCCATCACTACAATCAGCTCCACCAGCGCAAGCTGGTCACCCTGCCCATTCCCATTGATGAAGCGCAGGCAGAAAAGCTGACCGTTCCCTTCACGCTTATCTGGCATAAGCGAAACAGCCATAACCCAAAAATACTCTGGCTACGAGAGACCATTAAGGCGCTTTACGGCACGCCGCTGCGCTAGCGATCCAATTTTTGCCTAAGAAAATGTAAAGTTCAGCTTTCAGGCTTTTTTTACTCTCATTACTGATTAAAACTGAAGCTGAGTTAAGCGATAATAATGTAACCGTTTACCCATCGGGACCATTATCAAGGAGCGAAAAATGGCTACGCATTTTGCACGAGGTACGCTGAAAGAAGGACAGCTCGTATCGCCCAGAATTTCTTCCGCCTGTCACGCTGAAGCGCGGAATCTGCCAGAACATCGCAGGACGCGGTTTTTAGCCTCCCGATCGCTTCTCGCCGAGCTGATGTTTATGCTCTACGGCACCCGCGAACTGCCGGATATGATTACGCAACCTGAAGGCCGCCCGGTCTTTGCCAACCCGGAACTTCCTCGATTTTCAATCGCCTACGCGGGCAATATTATCGGCATTGCGCTGACCACCGAAGGTGACTGTGGTCTGGATCTGGAACTGCAGCGCGCCACCCGCGGCTTCCACGTCCTTAACCCGCACGAGGATTACCCGCTTTCCAGCAACGAAAAGCTGTGGATACGCAATCAAAACGATCCCATTGAGGCCAAGGCTCAGCTGATCACGCTGCGCCAGAGCATCCGTAAGCTCTGCGGCTGCGCATCAGACGACGCCAGCCTGCTGCAGCTTCTCCCCGGCTCGGGGCGGCTGCGCGCGACAAAAGCGGCGCGTGTAGAGGCGCTTTGCGACGCCGAGGACGTGCTGATCTGGTCGATTGCCGTCACGCCCGCCATTGAGCGTCTGAAAATCTGGGAGTTTGACAGCACCCGCGGTTGGCGTAGTCTTCCGGAGGTGCCCGAGCGCGCCAACGAGCCCGCCGCACGCCTGATGCGGCTGACCAGTTTACCAGCAGAAAAAGCATATACCCTTAGCTGATCCATTCCGGGTCATCATGATGAAACAGGAGTAATCATGTCTGATACGTTGAAAGTTGTTACGTTACTGGGGAGCCTGCGCAAAGGTTCATTCAATGGAATGGTGGCTCGCACGCTGCCGCAGCTGGCACCCGCAGGAATGGAGATTACCGCCCTGCCTTCTATTGGCGAGATCCCGCTCTATGATGCCGACGTGCAGCAGGAAGAAGGCTTCCCGCAGAGCGTGGAAGCGATTGCAGAACAGATCCGCCAGGCGGACGGCGTGGTCATTGTGACCCCGGAATATAACTACTCGGTGCCGGGCGGCCTGAAAAACGCCATTGACTGGTTATCCCGCTTACCGGAACAGCCTTTATCCGGCAAGCCGGTGCTGATCCAGACCAGCTCGATGGGCGCCATCGGCGGCGCGCGCTGCCAGTATCACCTGCGTCAGATCCTGGTGTTCCTGGATGCGATGGTCATGAACAAGCCGGAATTTATGGGCGGCGTGATTCAGAACAAGGTCGACCCGCAGACGGGTGAAGTGGTGGATCAGAGCACGCGCGACCACCTGAGCGGACAGCTGACGGCGTTTGGGGAGTATATTAAGCGGGTGAAAGCTTAAGATCATTGCGGCCTGATGCCCTCACCCTGGCCCTCTCCCACGGGGCTGAGGGTTCCCCAGTAATTTTTTGCTCTTAAAGCAATGAAAAAATTACAGGATAATAAAAGACTTACAGCGGTCCCCTGGTCCGGCTGAAAATCGCTGAGGCGTTGACCGTAGGCCGGGGCGAGGCGC
>NZ_JBGKEB010000037.1:0-27185 GCF_041399425.1 Enterobacter sp. KBR-315C3_2022 | reverse complement strand
GGCTGAATATAGGTAACGAGTTGAAAAGAGTGGGAAAGGAGTACAGTAATATGGTCATGGAGGTATGACCATATTACTGGGGATCCCTCAGCCCACAGGGAGAGGGAGAAAACCTAATCCAGCACCAATACCATTCCGTCATACCCCGCCTCGATGCCGTTCGGAAGCGGGTTGTCCATCATCCACACGTCGAACTGATGGCTGATGTGGGTCAGGATCACCTGCGGACAGCCGATCGTCTCGTTTAGCGCAACCACGGTGTTCAAATCACTGTGGTTGCGCGGCGTCTCATCACGCGGTTCATGGCTACAGTCGATAATCATCGCCTGCGGGCGGTTGTTGAGCAGAAATTTCACCGTTTTCTCCGGCAGACCGGCGGTATCGGACAGCCAAGCCACGCGGCTGTGGGCGCTTTCCAGCAGGTAGCCGAAGGTCAGCTTCGAGTGGTTGAGCGGCAGCGGCGTGACCCGCATCCCCTGAAGCTCAAACACCACAAACGGCTCCAGCGTATGGCTGAAATCCAGAATGCCCGGATGTTTAAACAGGTCGTCGCAGCCCGCCTCGTCCGGCGGGCCGTACACCGGGATGGTCGCGCCCACGCCCCAGCGCAGCGGGAACAGCCCCTGCACGTGGTCCATATGATAATGGGTGAGTAAAAACTGCTGGAAGCTGCCCGCGGGCCAGTCGTCCATCAGGTGCGGAATGCCCGCGTCCAGCAGCGTTACCGCGTCGTTGAATTTCACCGCTGCGCTGCACGGGCGGCGGCGATAATTTTCCTGCAGGCGCGCCCGGCGGCAGGCCGCGCAGTCGCAGCCAAAGACCGGCACCAGCTGCGCGCCGCCGGTGCCCGTTAGCGTGATTGTCAGACTCATAGCGCACCTCTACAGCGGTTTGGTGAACCTGAAATGGCTCTGCGCGTACCCTTCACGCAGGTAAAAACGGTGCGCGTCCACGCGCTTTACGCTGGTGGACAGCTCCGTCAGCTCCGCGCCCGCCTGCCGCGCCGCGTCTTCCGCCCAGGCCAGCAGCTGGCTGCCCACCTTCAGGCCGCGCGCTTGCGGCATGACGACCAGCTCCTGGATCTCGCCGATCCAGCGCGCGTGGTGCAGGTGAAACTGCAGGTGCAGGCCGATCATCCCGACGATCTCGCCGTTCAGCCCGGCGAGCTGGTAATGCATGTTGCGATCCTGAAGGTTGGCGAGGAACCCGGCGCGAAACGCCTCGCGATCGAACTCGGCCTGCTTCAGCTCGCAGATCAGGGCATAGACGACCTGCGCGTCGTCGGCGGTGGCGGGACGAAGTACACACTCAGGCATGCTGTTTTTCCTTCTGGCGGATAAGCGATAAAAAGCGTTCAACCGACTTTAGCAAACTTCCGTCGTTATTGAGGATATGGCAGTCCGACGGGGTATAGCGCGCCGCGCGATCCAGCCGCTGTTCGATTTCCCGGGCCGACTCGCGCCCGCGGCTTTGCAGCCTGCTGCGCAGCACCTCCGGCGAGACCTCGAGACAAACGGGCAGCAGCGCCGATTCGTAACGCGCGCGCGCCTGCGGCAGATGCGCCCGCGAGCCGTTAACCAGCACGTCGAAGCCCGCGTGCAGCCACAGGTCGATCTCAATCCCCACGCCGTAGTAAAAGCCATTGGCATGCCAGCTCAGCGCCAGCAGGTTTTGCCCGGCGCGGGTGAAAAACTCCTGCTCGCTCAGCGCAATATGGTTTTCGCTCCCGGCGTTGGCGGCGCGGGTGATGTAGCGGTGCGCCACCAGCAGTTGGGTATGCTCCTGCTGGCGCAGCGCCGACAGCAGGCTGTCCTTTCCGGAGCCCGAAGGCCCCATTAACCAGATGAGTCTTCCCATCAGAACACCCTTTTTCCCTGACGCCAGACGTGGTCGATATGCACGTGATCGCCCCTGCGGTGGGCCAGCACCAGATCCGCGCGCTTGCCTTCGGCGATTTCCCCGCGGTCGTGAAGATTGAGTGCGTTCGCCGGGTTTTTCGTCACCAGGCGAATCGCCTGCGGCAGCGTAAAGCCGTTGCCCTCGTCGTCCGCCACGCGGAACGCCGCGTCCAGCAGGCTCGCCGGATAGTAATCGGACGAGAGAATATCCAGCAGGCCGAGCGAGGCGAGCCTGCTTGCCGCCACGTTGCCGGAGTGCGATCCGCCGCGCACGATGTTCGGCGCGCCCATCAGCACGTTCATCCCGTGCTGACGCGACGCCTCTGCCGCGTCGAGCGTGGTGGGAAATTCGGCGATCACGCTGCCAAGCTGGTGGGATTCGCGTACGTGATCGTGCGTGGCGTCGTCATGGCTGGCCAGCGCAATGTTGCGGTCGCGGCACAGCGCGGCAATCGACAGGCGGTTCGGCTGGGACCAGCGCGCGGCAAGCGCCAGCTGCTCTTCCTCGTAGCGCGCCATCTCGGCGTCGCTAAGGGAATATTTGCCCTGATAATACTCGCGGTACTTCTCAATGTTGGCGAACTGGCGCTGGCCGGGGGAGTGATCCATCAGGGAGACCAGCGAGACCGGCTCGCGCCCCACCAGCTTTTCAAACAGCGGCAGGGTGGTGTGGTGCGGCAGCTCGCAGCGCAGGTGCAGGCGGTGCTCGGCGCGGTTCAGGCCGCGTTTTTGCGTCTCCTCCACGGCGTTGATCATCTTCTCCAGATTCTCAAGACGGTCGCCGCCGTCGCGCACGTCGCCGATCGCCACCGCGTCCAGCACCGTGGTGATGCCGCTGGCGACCATCAGCGCGTCGTGGCTGCTCATCGCCGAATGGGCGGGCCAGTCCACCTTCGGGCGCGGGGTGAAGAACTTGTCCAGGTTATCGGTATGCAGCTCGATAAGCCCCGGCAGCAGCCAGCCGCCTTCGCCGTCCATCGCCTCCGGCGCGCGGCTTTGGGTTTCGGCAAACGCGCGGATGACGCCGTCCTGAATCTCAATCGACCCGCCCACAACCTCGTTTTCCAGCACCAGCCTGACGTTATTGATAATCATGCGTTGTTCCCCATTGGGTGCAGCCTGTCCGCGACGCGCTCGCGCACGGCCTCGTCGTGGAAGATCCCGACGATCGCCGCGCCGCGCGCTTTGGCCTGTTCGATCAGCTCGACGACCGCCGCGCTGTTTTTGGCGTCCAGCGAGGCGGTCGGTTCATCGAGCAGTAAAATCGGGTAGTCGACGATAAACCCGCGGGCGATGTTGACGCGCTGCTGCTCGCCGCCGGAAAAGGTCGACGGAGCGAGGTGCCACAGGCGCTCCGGCACGTTGAGGCGCGTCAGCAGGCTGGCGGCTTTGGCAGCGCAGGTCTCGCGCGGTACGCCGAGATCCAGCAGCGGCTGCATCACCACGTCCAGGGCGGAGATCCGCGGGATCACCCGCAGAAACTGGCTGACCCAGCCGATCGTTGCGCGGCGAACCTCAAGCACCTTGCGCGCGGGAGCCTGAACGAGGTCAACCCACTCCTCGCCGTGGCGAATGTTGATATGGCCCTCGTCGGGCAGATAGTTGGCGTAGAGCGAGCGCAGCAGGGTGGATTTGCCGCTGCCGGAGTGGCCGTGTAGCACCACGCATTCGCCCTTGCTCACCGCTAGCGAGGCGTTTTGCAGGACGGGCAGGCGCACGCCGTTTTGCTGGTGGAGCACGAAGGTTTTACTGACGTTTTGTACGTGGATCATGTTGGCCTCGTGGCGTTTTCTTGCCGGGTGGCGGCTTCGCCTGACCCAGCCTAAGGGTGCGGTGTTCTTTTTGCCGGGTGGCGGCTGCGCCTGACCCGGCCTACAAGGTGCGGTGTTCGTAGGCCGGGTAAGCGCAGCGCCACCCGGCGACACCGTCCTCAGTTCTGCAATACGGACGACACCAGCAGCTGGGTGTACGGATGAAGCGGATCGTCGAGCACGCGGTCGGTTAGCCCACTTTCCACCACCTGACCCTGCTTCATCACCAGCAGACGGTCCGCCAGCAGGCGCGCAACGCCCAAATCGTGGGTGACAATCACCACCGCGAGGTTCAGCTCTACCACCAGGCCGCGCAGCAGGTCGAGCAGGCGCGCCTGCACGGAGACGTCCAGTCCGCCCGTCGGCTCATCCATAAACACCAGCTTGGGATGGGTCACCAGGTTGCGGGCAATCTGTAAGCGCTGCTGCATGCCGCCGGAGAAGGTGGTCGGCAGGTCGTCGATGCGCGAGGCGGGGATTTCCACCTCTTCCAGCCAGTGCTGCGCAGTGGCGCGGATGTTGCCGTAGTGGCGCGCGCCGGTGGCCATCAGCCGTTCGCCGATGTTGCCTCCGGCGGAGACCTGGCGGCGCAGGCCGTCCATCGGGTGCTGATGCACCACGCCCCACTCGGTGCGCAGCAGGCGGCGGCGCTCGGCTTCGCTCATGCCGTACAGCGACGCGCCGTTGTAGAGAATGTCGCCGTTCTGCGGCGTCAGGCGCGCGGAGATCGATTTCAGCAGCGTGGTTTTGCCGGAGCCGGACTCGCCGACGATGCCCAGCACCTCGCCCGGCCACAGCTCGAACGACACGTCGCTGAAGCCTTTGCCCGGCGCGTAAAGATGGGTCAGGTTATTAACCGAAAGCAGCGGTTTCATTGGCTGTTGGCCTCGCTCTGTTGGCGGCAGAAATCGGTGTCGGAGCAGACGAACATCCGTTTGCCCGTGTCGTCCAGCACCACTTCGTCCAGATAGCTGTGCGTGGAGCCGCAGATGGCGCACGGCTCGTCCCACGCCTGCACCGTAAACGGGTGGTCGTCAAAATCGAGGCTCTCGACGCGGGTATAGGGCGGCACGGCGTAGATGCGCTTTTCGCGCCCGGCACCGAACAGCTGCAGGGCGGGCATCATGTCCATCTTCGGGTTATCGAATTTTGGGATCGGCGACGGGTCCATCACGTAGCGCCCGTTCACCTTCACCGGGTAGGCGTAGGTGGTGGCGATATGGCCGAAGCGCGCGATGTCCTCGTACAGCTTCACCTGCATGATCCCGTACTCCTCCAGCGCGTGCATGGTGCGGGTTTCGGTTTCGCGCGGCTCGATAAAGCGCAGCGGCTCCGGGATCGGCACCTGGAAAATCAAAATCTGATCTTCGACCAGCGGCGTTTCCGGGATGCGGTGGCGGGTCTGGATCAGCGTCGCGTCCTCGGTTTTTTCGGTGGTGTTCACGCCCGTCACGCGGGTGAAGAAGTTGCGGATCGACACCGCGTTGGTGGTGTCGTCCGCGCCCTGGTCAATCACCTTGAGCACGTCCGCTTCGCCGATCACGCTGGCGGTGAGCTGAATGCCGCCGGTGCCCCAGCCGTAGGGCATCGGCATTTCGCGGCCGCCGAACGGCACCTGGTAGCCGGGGATCGCCACCGCCTTGAGGATGGCGCGGCGGATCATGCGTTTGGTCTGTTCGTCCAGATAGGCAAAGTTGTAGCCGCTTAAGTTAGCCATTGGCGCGCTCCCGTTGCAGGCGTTTCAGCAGTTCCAGTTCGGCCTGGAAGTCGACGTAATGCGGCAGCTTGAGGTGCGAGACAAAGCCCGCCGCCTCTACGTTGTCCGCGTGGGCCAGCACGAACTCTTCGTCCTGCGCCGGGCCTGCGACGTGCTCGCCGTAGTCCGGCGCCTGGAGCGCGCGGTCGACCAGCGCCATCGCCATCGCCTTGCGCTCGCTCATGCCGAACGTCAGGCCGTAGCCGCGGGTAAAGTGTGGGTCTTCATTTTCAGGTGCGACGAAGCCGTTCACCATTTCGCACTCGGTGACCAGCAGTTCGCCGACGTTCACCGCAAAACCCAGCTCTTCCGGCACGATTTCCACGTCGATGTAGCCGCTGCGGATCTCTGCCGCAAACGGGTGGTTGCGCCCGTAGCCGCGCTGGGTGGAGTAGGCCAGCGCCAGCAGGTAGCCCTCGTCGCCGCGCATCAGCTGCTGCAAGCGCGACGAGCGCGAGCACGGGTAGACCGGCGGCGTGCGGGTGATGTCGTCCGGCGTGCTGCCTGAATCTTCTTCCGCTTTCGCCAGCCCCTGATTTGCCAGCAGGCTAAAGACGTGCGGCGCGGCGTCCTGTCTGGCGTCTGAGGCGCTGAGCGGCGGGGCGTCACCGTTCGCCATCAGCGTGAAGTCCAGCAGGCGATGGGTGTAGTCGTAGGTGGGGCCGAGCAGCTGGCCGCCGGGAATGTCCTTGTAAACGGCAGAGATGCGGCGCTCAAGGCGCATGTCGGCGGTATTGACCGGCTCGCTCACCGCCAGCTTCTCCAGCGTGGTGCGGTAGGCGCGCAGCAGGAAGATCGCTTCGACGTTATCGCCGCTGGCCTGCTTGAGCGCCAGCGCCGCCAGCTCGCGGTCGGCGATGCCGCCTTCTGTCATCACGCGATCGACGGCGAGGTTTAGCTGCTGCTCAATCTGCGCGACGCTCAGCTCGGGAAGCTGCTCATCGCCCCGGCGTCTGTTTTCCTGCAGCGCGTGGGCGGCGGCAATCGCCTTCTCGCCCCCTTTAACGGCGACGTACATCAGCACACCTCCACGTGGGTGGTTCTTGGGATGGCCAGCAGGCGATCGCCGCAGGTCAGGACCAGGTCAATGCCGAGCGGGAACGGGTGCGGGCGCTCGGTCAGCTCGTGGATGATGCACTCCGGCAGCTGCGGCGCGACCATGCGCTCGTCGGCAATGCCCGCGCCCGTCAGGCGCAGCATGCGGCCGCCGCTCAGGCTCGATACCTGCAAAATCAGCGTGGCGCTGGTTTCCGGGGCGACGGCACTGCCTTCGCTCAGGGCGTTCAGCTGTTCATGGCTGATGCGCTCGTCTGCCACGGCAAATACCGCCTGCTGCGGCTGTTCAACCAGCGGAGCGCCGGTGTGAAAGCGCAGGTTCTGGCTGGCGATATCGTTGGACAGCCCGCCGGAGAGCCACACCGGGGTGTCGTTATCCGCCAGCGTCAGCAGCACGCTGGTGGTGGCGACGTTCAGCGGCAGCCAGCCCTGCGGGAGCTGGTGCAGCGAGACGATGACGCCCGGCTCGCTCATGGCCTTCAGCAGGCGGCGAAAACTCTGTTGGGCATCCTGGACGGCCAGGGTAAAAGCGGGTTGAAGCGTCATGCGTTGTCTCCGCGAACGAGCGTAAAGAAGTCGACCCGGCTGGCGTTGACCTCGGCCTGACGCGCGGCAGTGCGCGCGGCGCGGTCGGCTTCCAGCGGGGCAATCAGGGTTTCCATCAGGGTCTGAAAATGGGGCTGTTCCTGCAACAGGGCGTCGATCGCCGCGCAGCGCTCGGCGTGCGCTTTGTCGCGGCCCAGCACGTAGCCGTAGCCCAGCGTGCCGCTGCGCAGGCGAATCACCGCGCGGGTGAGGGTGGCATCGCCCGCGAAGAAGCGTTCACCGGTGCCGCCCATGCGCGCCTGAAGCTGGACGAGGCCGATCTCCGGCGCGCGGATCGTTTCGTAATCCGGCGTCAGGCTTAGCGCGCTCATGCGCGCCAGCAGCGCGGCGGGCTGGCTGTGGGCCAGGGCGCGCATCCAGCGCTGTCGGGTGGAGATATCGAAGTGCATTCAGTGCTCCATCGTAAATTCAATCATGTCGGCGCGGGTCAGGCTGACGGAGTATTCCGTGGCGTTGATCTCGCCGTCGCGGTGGTTGAGGGTGCGCACGCAGAGCAGGGGCGCCATGTTGGGAATTTCCAGCACCTTGCTCTCTTTGGCCTGCGCGCGGCGGGCGCTGATGCGGGTCTGGGTGCGCTTAAGGGCGATGCCCGTGGCGTCCTGCAGGAAGTCGTGCAGCGAGCCGCTGGCGAAGCGCTGGAGCACCGGCCAGAGGCTGAGGTCCGCGAAGTAGTGGTCGATCTGGCACACCGCCACCCCGTTCACCCGGCGCAGGGTGCGCAGGTGGACGACGTTCTCGCCTTCGGCAATCCCCAGCGCGTCCGCCACGTGGCTGGAGGCCGGGCGCAGCACCGAGAGCAGCTTTTCGCTGGTCGGGTGGCTGCCCTGGTCGAGCAGGTTCTGGCTGAAGCGCGCCTGGGCGTTGAGCGGATAGTCGAACGGGCGCATCAGCACCAGCACGCCGATGCCCTGGCGGCGCTGCACCCAGCCGCGCTCGACCAGCTGATCGATGGCGCGGCGCAGGGTGTGGCGATTCACCTCGTAGCGGTCCGCAAGCTGCTGCTCGGCGGGCAGGTAGTCGCCGCAGCGGTAGTGGGTGCGCAGCTCAACTTCGAGCTTTGCCGCGATCTCTTGCCAGCGGGTGGGGTAACTGGTCGGATGTCTGGATAAGTGCATACAAATCAAAGCCTCGCTTTCTCAGATGAAGTGCTTGCGCAAGCGTTGAGAGAGGAAATCCAGCAGGCTGACGGTAATGATGATGAGCACCATCAGGGCGCAGGTTTGCTGGAACTGGAAGCCGCGAATCGCCTCCCACAGGGTGACGCCGATCCCGCCCGCGCCGACCATGCCGACGACGGTGGCCGAGCGGACGTTGGACTCAAAGCGGTAGAGCGAATAGGAGATCAAAAGCGGCATCACCTGCGGCAGGACGCCGTAGAGGATCTCTTCGATTTTGTTGGCCCCGGTGGCGCGGATGCCTTCAACCGGGCCGGGCTCGATGGCCTCCACCGCCTCGGAGAGCAGCTTGGAGAGCACGCCGGTGGTGTGGATGAACAGCGCCATCACGCCCGCAAACGGGCCAAGGCCCACGGCGACCACGAACAGCATGGCGAAGACCATTTCGTTGATGGCGCGGCAGGCGTCCATCAGGCGGCGCATCGGCTGATAAATCCACCACGGCACGATGTTTTCGGCGCTCATCAGGCCAAATGGAATGGAGAGCACGACGGCGAGGGCGGTGCCCCAGACGGCGATTTGCAGGGTGACCGCCATTTCACCGAGGTAGTCCTGCCACTGGCTGAAGTCCGGCGGGAAGAAGTCGGCGGCGAAGGTCGCCATGTTGCCGGAGTCTTTGACCAGCAGCAGCGGGTCCATTTCCGCGCCCTTCCAGGAGATGACGAGTACCGCCAGCAGAATGGCCCAGCTGATAAGCGAGAACCAGCTGCGCTTCGGCGGTGGGACAGTGATGGTTTGCATGGTAACTCCTTTGGTTTAGTCCCCTCACCCCGACCCTCTCCCCAAAGGGGCGAGGGGGAAAAGACCGCACCGTGCAGTCCCCTCCCCAAAGGGGCGAGGGGGAAAAGACCGCACCGTGCAGTCCCCTCCCCAAAGTGGCGAGGGGGAAAAGATCGCGCCGTGCAGTCCCTTCCCCAAAGGGGCGAGGGGGAAAAGACCGCTCCGTACAGTCCCCTCTCCCCTCTGGGGAGAGGGTCAGGGTGAGGGGTAAAAAAGCGTTATTGCACCGCTTTATTCACGCTGGTCATCGCGCTGAGCGCGGCGGTCAGGCGGTCGAGGTCTTCCAGCTGCGCCTGAATGGCCGACACTTTGCTGGTCTTCTCGTCGTCCTTCAGCCCCTTGTTGTCCTTCACGCCCTGCATCTCTTTAAACAGCGCCAGCTGGCGAATCGGCACCAGCTGCAGGTCGCTTGACGGGCGGAACGGCGCCCAGCCGAGCTTCTCCAGCACCGCCTTCTCTTCCGGCGTTTTGCCGTAGCTCATAAAGAAGTCGTACACCTTGTCCTTGGTGCTTTCGGAGAGGTTTTTGCGCCAGACGATCGGGTCGCCCGGGATCAGCGGCGATTTCCAGATCACCTTCAGTTCTTTCAGCTTGTCCGGCGCGGAGGTCTTCAGCTTGTCGAGGTTTTCGGTGTTGTTGGTCGCCACGTCCACCTGCTTGTTGGCGACGGCCAGGGCGTTGGTTTCGTGGCTGGCGTTCACCGTGCGCTTGAAGTCGCTGGCGGAGGCGTTGTTTTTGGCGAAGACATAGTAGCCCGGCACCAGGAAGCCGGAGGTGGAGTTCGGGTCGCCGTTGCCAAACGTCAGATCCTTGCGTTTGGCGAGCATGTCGTTGAGGTTGTTGATCGGGCTGTCTTTGTTGACGATCAGCACGCTCCAGTAGCCCGGGGAGCCGTCTGCCGCAACGGTCTGGGCAAAGACCTGGCCGTTGGCGCGGTCTACCGCTTCCATGGCGGAGAGGTTGCCGTACCAGGCGATGTCTACCTTGTTAAAGCGCATCCCCTGGATGATGCCCGCGTAGTCCGGGGCGAAGAAGGCGTTCACTTTGATGCCGAGTTTGGTTTCCATATCCTTCAGGAACGGTTCCCACTGCGGCTTCAGGTTTTGCTGTGATTCTGTCGAAATAATGCCGAAGTTCAGCGCTTTTTCCTGCTCCTCGGCGTAGGCCGGGCTGAGCAGAGTGCTGATGCTGAACATGCTGGTGAAGGCCAGCGCGGCAACCGTTTTATAGCTCATTTCCATTCCTCGTAGTGGGGCCGTTAAGCAGCCTGCGCGTTCTCTTCGACGCGATTGATGCTGCGGTAGAGATGGTCAAAACGTTCGTTATCAAACTGATGGCTTGCGCCGTCGAAGAACACGTGTCCCTGACGCAGCGCGACGATGCGCTCGCAGTAGCGCAGGGCGTAATCCACCTGGTGCAGCGTGACGACGACGGTGATGCCGTCGTTCTGGTTGATGTCGTGCAGCGTCTCCATCACGATGCGGGCCGATTCCGGATCCAGCGAGGCGATCGGTTCGTCGGCCAGAATGATTTTCGCTTTCTGCATCAGCGCGCGGGCAATCGCGACGCGCTGCTGCTGCCCGCCGGACAGGGTGGAGACGCGCTGGTGGGCGAAGTGGGCCATGCCGACGCGGGTCAGCGCCTGCAGCGCTTCCTGCTTCTGAGACGGTGAAAACCAGCGCAGGCAGGTGCGCCAGAACGGGGTGCTGCCGAGCGCGCCGATCAGCACGTTCTCCAGCACCGTCAGGCGGTTCACCAGGTTGAACTGCTGGAAGATGTAGCCCGTCTGGGCGCGGCTTTTGCGGATGTCGCGCGCCAGGCGGCCCGCGCGCTGCACGGTATTGCCGAGCAGCTCGACGTGGCTTTCAGGGGTTTTATCGCAGGTAATCAGGCCGCTCAGGTGGCGCAGCAGGGTGGATTTACCTGAACCGGAAGGCCCCAGCAGCGCCACCATTTCGCCCTGCTTGACGGTCAGATCAACGCCATGCAGCGCCTTGTTGTGGTGGAAAGTCTTGCTGAGCTTCTCGACGCGAATGACGGTTTGCATGTGCGGGGCCTCACGAAAAATGTGGCCCCATGCTGGCGCATCAATGTGACATTTGGGTTAAGTGTTGGTTGCGGGAATTTGAAGAGTTGAGGTGAAAGCGATGACAGGCGAGGGCGGTGCGCCCCCGCCGGTAGGTTACTGCTGTTTGACGACGTTAATCATCCACGGCACGCCGTATTTATCGGTGACTTTACCGAAACCGTGCGCCCAGAAGGTCTCCTGCCAGGCCATTTCGACGTTGCCGCCTGCGGCCAGCGCATCGAACCAGCGTTTGCCTTCCGTGACGTCCTGGGTATCAAGCACCAGCGTGAACCCGGCATACTGCGCCTGGCTGCCGGGCGGTAGCCCGTCGCTCATCATGATATCGCTGCCGGCAATGCGGACGTTGGAGTGGGCGATTGCGGAGTCCGGAAACTGCATGCCGGACGGACAGCCTTCTTCGCCATGGTCGTCTTTGGGCATTTCGCCGAAGGTGATTTTGTAGAGGAGTTCTGCGCCGAGCGACTGCTGGTAAAAGGCGCTGGCCTCGGCGCAGTTACCGGCGAAAGAGATGTAGGGACTTAACGGCATAATCATTACCTCAGGTATGAGAAGCCCATTAAGTGTAGTTCCCGCGTGCCCGGTGAGCGAAGCGCCACCGGGCAGGAAAATCAGTTCTTTTTCACGAACTCAGATTTCAGCTTCATCGGGCCAAAACCGTCAATTTTACAGTCGATGTTGTGGTCGCCTTCGACCAGGCGGATGTTCTTCACCTTGGTGCCGATTTTCAGCATGGAGGAGCTGCCTTTGACCTTCAGGTCTTTCACGACGGTCACGCTGTCGCCGTCGGCCAGCAGGTTGCCGTTCGCGTCTTTAACGATCAGGGCGTCGCTATCCTGAGCGGGCTCTGCATTGTTCCATTCATGCGCGCATTCCGGGCAGACGAACATGCCGTTGTCTTCGTAGGTGTATTCAGAATTGCATTTCGGGCAGTGTGGGAGTTGCATGGTGATATCCTCAAAAGTGCTTAACACGCTGGAAAGTGCCAGCTAAATGACGGCAGGATGCCGAAAAAGGCGGCAAGTATAGCGCAAATCCCACACCTTTGTCGGTGATATTGCGCGCCAGCAAAGTGTATTGAAAATGGTGCTGTCGGTCATGGCGTTAAGCCGGGCTAACGTCATTCAGCTGATGGATAGAAATATCACTAATTATATCGATTATTTTATTACAGCAAATTGCTACGCTCTTCCATTTCGGATAAGGTGAAGCGACTTGCTGCTATTTACCCCCACGCTTTGACGCCCTGCATTCCGTTGCGGTGGTAAATCACCTCTCATTTTAGGTGGGTAAATAACACGAATATATCCTGAAGTTTCCTGAAAATGGACTACGCGTTTATCCCTTTGGTTTCCCGACCAAGGGACCTATTACGCGTATTGCAAGGGTATTGATTTAATTATGATAACCATCAATTGGTTATATTAATGAACATGTTTTCCAGCGTGATCATATAAGCCCAAACAGCATAATTAAAACAACGCGGCTTAATAAAAGTAATAAATTTGCGTTAAGGGAAGGCTTTTATCATGCACACACAGACTATTTTTGAATTAAGCCAGGAAGCTGAGCGTTTGCTGCAGCTCGCCCTGCAGAACCTTGAAGCCGTAAAAACACTGCCGACGGCCACGCTGGACGGCGTGACCGCGACGATGGCGGGCGAGGTGAGCAATGTTTTGCCGCTGCATTTCAGCGCGCGCGGCGTGGATGCCCAGCAGGCGACGCTAAATAATGAATTACGCAAAATAACCCGGCTTGAAATGGTGCTGGCGATCGTCGGCACCATGAAGGCGGGTAAATCCACCACCATTAATGCCATCGTGGGGACGGAGGTGTTGCCGAACCGCAACCGCCCGATGACGGCGCTCCCTACGCTGATTCGCCATACGCCGGGGCAAAAGGAGCCGGTGCTGCATTTCTCCCACTCCTCGCCGATCGACACCTTGATTCGCCAGCTGCAGCGCAAGCTGAGCGACGGCGATCGCGGCAGGCTGGCGCAGCGTCTGGAAATGGATAAAGACATGAATACGCTGCTGGAGCGTATTGAAAAAGGTGAGGCCTTCGAGAAGCATCATCTGGGCGCGGAGCCGATATTCCACTGCCTGAAGAGCCTGAACGATCTGGTGCGGCTTTCGCAGGCGCTCGGCGTTGATTTTCCCTTTACCGAATACGCGGCGATTGAACATATTCCGGTGATTGAGGTGGAGTTTGTCCACCTTGCGGGGCTGGATGCCCACCTTGGGCAGCTGACGCTGCTGGACACCCCCGGGCCGAACGAGGCCGGGCAGCCGCACCTGCAAAACATGCTCAGCGAGCAGCTGGCCCGCGCCTCGGCGGTGCTGGCGGTGATGGACTATACCCAGCTTAAATCGATTTCCGACGAAGAGGTCCGCCAGGCGATCTCCAGCGCGGGGAAATCGATCCCGCTCTATGCGCTGGTTAATAAGTTCGATCAGAAAGACCGCAACAGCGACGACGAGGAGCAGGTGCGGGCGATGATCTCCGGGACGTTAATGAAGGGAAATATTTCGCCGGGGCAGATCTATCCGGTTTCCTCGATGTGGGCCTATCTGGCGAATCGCGCCCGCTATGAGTTGACGGCCCACGGGCGGCTTCCCGACCATCAGGCGCAGCGCTGGGTGCAGGATTTTGCCGAGGCGGCGCTGGGACGCCGCTGGCGCACGGCCGATCTGGATGATATCGACCACATTCGCCACGCCGCCGATCTTCTGTGGGAAGACTCGCTCTTTGAGCAGCCCATCCGCAAGCTGATCTACGCCGCGTATGCCAATGCGTCGCTGTTCGCCCTGCGATCCGCGTCGCACAAGCTGCTCAACTACGCGCAAAACGCCCGCGAATACCTGGATTTTCGCTATCAGGGGCTGACGGTCGCCTTTGACGAGCTGCAGCGGAATATTGTGCGCCTTGAGGACGATATGGCGATGCTCCAGACGCGTCAGCGCGCGGTCAGCGATGAAGTGGCGCACGAGGTCGAACAGGCGCTTCTCAGCACCGGTGAGTTTATTGCGCATCAGCGCAGCGCGCTGCACCAGGCGATTGGCCCGGTATTCAGCCGCCCGCATATTCTGACGCTGGCGGGCGTGAACCCGCTCAATGCGGACGCCGGTGAAGCCGACGAGACGACGCGGCTGGTGCTGGATGACGAAGGGCAGGCGCAGATTGCGCTGAGCAAAATCCGCTCCGCCTGCGAAACGATCGTGCTGGACGCGCAGGGCAAAATTAGCCGCGAGCTGGCGCTGCGCTTTGACCAGCTTGAAACGACGCTGGCGCGTTCGCTCAACGAGGCGATGCGGCCTATTGAGGCGCGGATTAAAGCGCAGCTCAGCGATGCCGGTTTTCGCGCGCGGATTAGCTTCCCGGCGTTTCAGGCGAACCAGCTTAACTTCAATACTCACGCGCTGTTCAGCGATGCCATCGCGGCGGATAACCGCTCCGCGGAGCAGCCTTCGGGCGCGGGAGGCGTGCGGGAAACGGTATCGCGCTGGCTGAATAATCCGGGCTGGGGCTGGGAAGAGTACGCGGTGGCGCGTACCCGGTACGTTATCGACGTTGGCCAGCTGCACGACAAATTTAAGCGGCATATCGATCGGTTTTGTGAACAAATCCGTAAAGCTTTGGCGGCGCAGGTCGATGTCTCTGTTACGGCGGGCATGGCAACGTTCTTCTCTGAATTTTCATTGTGCCTGACCGGGTTACAGGAAAGCTTGCGTGATAGCCTCGCGGTTCGTCAGCAAAATGAGCACGCCACGCGGGCGCTCGGCCAGCTGCTAAAACAGAGCCTGGCGACGGCGACGTGGATTGAGGAAGATACCCGGCTGTTACGCGATGATATTCAAACCCTATTCGCAGCAGAGCAACCATGACAACACGGCTACTGGACGGTCCCGGGCGGACGCTGGAGTGTATTCATCCCAAATTTATGGTCGATCTGGTGCAGGGCGGAGATGCGCTGCGCCATACCCGACAGGGGCCGCAGCAGCTACAGTTTCGCGAACGTTTAACACAGGAAATTATGGCCCATACCCGGCTGCGGCCGTGGTCGATGGCCGGGATGCTCAACGAGAATGCGGCATTGCGCTTGGGATTGGCCGAGAAGCTGGCGGGCATGCTCGATCCCGGCCATCTGGCGCTGACGCGCATGACCGAAAAACTGCAGTCCGTGCGCCAGCAGGCCAGCCTGCGCACGCCGCCGCCTCCCGGCCTGATGCAGCAGTACGACGATCTCTCCTCCCATTTTAAGCAGCGCGCCGCCTATAAGGAAAAGGCGCTGACGCAGCGCGGGCTGACGGTGCAGGCGGGGGAACACAGCGAGCAGATTTTTACCCGCTGGCGCGCCGGGCTGTATGACGGCTGGTCGCTGGCCGGGCGCTGCTATATTGCGCTCGAAGAGCTGCGCTGGGGGGCGTTTGGCGATGCCTGCCGCCTGGCGAATGATGACGTGGCGGCGATGCTTAAGGATAACCTGCGCGGCATGGCGGCCAACTACCTTGCGCAGGGGAGCAACGCCGCGCCCTCCACCCGCCACTTTTATCACCAGTGGCTGACGACCCCCGCGTCTCCGGCGCTGGTGGATCATAAGGATATGCTGGGCTGGCTGGGGGACTGGTGTCAGGCGGACAGGCACCCGGTGAGCTGGTCGGTGACGCAGAACTGGCAAACGGTCGCGCTGGGAATGCCAAGGCTCTGCTCCGCGAAGCGGCTGGTCGATGCGATGGTGGAAGAGGTTTTTGGCTGAGGTAAATAGGGAGAAATTCTTTGCCCCTCACCCTAACCCTCTCCCCGGAGGGGAGAGGGAACAGTCAGGTGCGGTTTTCGCCCATATCCCAGAGGAGACTGCTCGGTGCGGTTTTCGCCCTCGCCCAAACGCCTTAGTTCTGCATTTCAACCGGCTGGACTTTGGTTTGTGCTTCCGGCGTGCTCCCGAATCGTTTGGCATAAAGCGCGGTAATGATCGGCACCAGAATCGCGGTCACGATAACGCTGGCGGCAACCAGCGCCGTGGCGGATGCGGCAACCGGTTCAAACGCCGGGTTAATCTGGGCGATGATCACCGGGTTAGCGACGGCGGCGCCCGCGGCCGAAGAGGCGGCGACGCCCGCCGTGCCGTTTCCTCCGCCAATCACGCGGTCGGCGATAATCAGCGGGATGCCGGTGATGACGATCACCGCGACGCCCAGCGCAATACCCAGCAGGCCGGTATCGAGGATCACGTTCAGGTTGATCGTATTCCCCAGCGCGAAGCCGAAGAACGGGATCAGTACCGGCGTTGCCTTGCTGAAGAAATCGCGCAGATCGTGGTCGAGATTGCCGAGCGCAAAACCGATCAGGAAGGGCAGAATGGCGCCGACAAAGTGATGAGGTTCAAACGACGCCAGGCCAGCGGAGCCCAGAATCAGCATGGTCATCAGCGGGCCGGATTCCAGAGACATCAGCACAAACGCGCCCGACTCTTCCTTCGTGCCGTACTGGTTCATCAGGCTGGCATACAGGCCGCCGTTAGTCATATCCATTGCGGAGACAATGGCCAGCACCGAGAGCCCGGCGAAAAAGCCCGTCTGAATGCCGTTCTCAGGAATAAACAGCGCGCAGACCATGGCGACAATCCACGCTACCGCTATTTTGGTGAGAACCAGCGTGCCGGATTTACGTAATACGGTTCCCGTTGCCCGTAAATTAATGGACGCACCGATACAAAAAAACCATACCGCAAGGATGGGTACCGTTCCCGTAATCATTCCCTTTGTGAAACCGCCAAAATAGGCGCCCGTATTCGGTGCGACAGTATTTAGAATTGCGCCGAGCACCAGCGGAACCAGCATCATTCCGCCGGGGATTCGTTCTATCGCGGCTTTAATCTTCATGTTTAACCCTCAAATCTTATCCCGCGTGGCTGGCGGAGGAATCAAAAATTGTCCATGTAATTCAATGGGCTGAAATGGATCTGAGTTCAGCTCATTCTTATCCATGCAAAAAAATGAATTGAAAACACATAATTAGATTTCATTCGAAAACGTGGTGGGCATTGTTTTCGCAATTATCATGCGATCATCGGAATGGTGATTCAATAGAAATAAAACACTGTTTTAGTTATATCGATCACATATTTTATCGAAAGGCATTTGGCCTCGTTCAGCAATTAAAATTTATGTAAATCTGGTGTGAAGGAATGTGGTTTATTTTTGTTTTCCGGGGCGGAAATGAGGCGCATGACGATGCCGCGATGGCGATATTTGAGAACGTGCGCATTTGCCTGTATTGACAAAAACTGAACCAGGCTGACACGACAGAGAATTATGTGTGAAGTTGATCACAAATATAAACACTGGTAGGGTAAAGAGGTCACTAACTGCCCAGGCAGGCGTCAACAGGTTCGGTTGTATCGACGTAATCGTCAATGTAAGTAAACCTGCTACGCTTGAATAAGGAGATTCGCATGGAGCGAATTTCCACTTCACAGAACGCGAACTGGACTGTGGAACGGACAGGGCTAAGTCTACGAGGAAAGCTATGCTTAGAAGGAAAAAGGTTAAACCCATCACGCTGCGCGACGTCACGATTATTGATGACGCAAAGCTGCGTAAAGCGATCACCGCCGCCTCGCTGGGTAATGCGATGGAGTGGTTTGATTTTGGCGTCTACGGCTTCGTGGCCTATGCGCTAGGTAAAGTGTTCTTCCCGGGGGCCGATCCCAGCCTGCAGATGATCGCGGCACTGGGTACGTTCTCCGTTCCCTTCCTTATACGTCCTTTGGGCGGTCTGTTCTTCGGTATGCTGGGCGATAAATACGGTCGCCAGAAGATACTGGCTATCACCATTGTCATTATGTCGATCAGTACGTTCTGTATCGGCCTGATACCGTCCTACGCCACCATCGGCATATGGGCACCGATTTTACTGCTGCTGTGTAAGATGGCCCAGGGCTTCTCCGTCGGGGGCGAATACACCGGTGCGTCGATCTTTGTCGCGGAGTACTCCCCGGACCGCAAGCGTGGCTTTATGGGAAGCTGGCTGGACTTCGGCTCCATCGCCGGGTTTGTCATGGGCGCGGGCGTCGTGGTGCTGATTTCTACCGTGGTGGGCGAAGAGAACTTCCTCGACTGGGGCTGGCGTATTCCGTTCTTCATCGCGCTGCCGCTGGGCATCATTGGTCTTTACCTGCGCCATGCGCTGGAAGAGACGCCTGCGTTCCAGCAGCACGTTGAAAAGCTTGAGCAGGGTGACCGCGAAGGGCTGCAGGAAGGTCCAAAAGTCTCGTTTAAAGAGATTGCGACCAAGCACTGGCGCAGCCTGCTGACCTGTATCGGTCTGGTGATTTCCACCAACGTGACCTATTACATGCTGCTGACCTACATGCCGAGCTACCTGTCGCATAACCTGCACTACTCGGAAGATCACGGCGTGCTGATTATCATCGCCATCATGGTGGGTATGCTGTTTGTGCAGCCGATCATGGGGCTGATGAGCGACCGCTTTGGCCGCCGCCCGTTCATTATTCTGGGCAGCGTGGCGCTGTTTGCGCTGGCAATTCCGGCCTTTATTCTGATTAACAGTAACGTGCTGGGGCTGATTTTTGCGGGCCTGCTGATGCTGGCGGTGATCCTGAACTGCTTTATCGGGGTGATGGCTTCGACGCTGCCTGCGATGTTCCCGACGCACATTCGCTACAGCGCGCTGGCCGCAGCGTTTAACATTTCCGTGCTGATCGCCGGCCTGACCCCGACGCTTGCCGCA
Organism: Enterobacter sp. KBR-315C3_2022; assembly: GCF_041399425.1. NCBI lineage: Bacteria > Pseudomonadati > Pseudomonadota > Gammaproteobacteria > Enterobacterales > Enterobacteriaceae > Enterobacter > Enterobacter sp. KBR-315C3_2022. The sequence continues at coordinate 8,265 of NZ_JBGKEB010000037.1, read as the reverse complement.
TCGCTGGTCGAAAGTACGCAAAACCTGATGATGCCGGCGTATTACCTGATGGTTATCGCGGTTGTGGGCTTGTTGACCGGTCTCACCATGAAAGAGACGGCGAACCGTCCTCTGAAAGGGGCTACGCCAGCGGCGTCGGATATCGCAGAAGCGAAAGATATCCTGCGCGAGCACTACGATAACGTTGAGCAGAAAATTGAAGATATCGACGCAGAGATTGAAGATCTGCAGAAAAAACGTTCTCGCCTGGTGGATCAGCATCCGCGAATTAACGAGTAACGCCTGATAAAAAACCCGCCTCCGGCGGGTTTTTTTTTGCCTCAAATTCGCCCTGCCTTTACGACTCTTCTTCTTCACCCAGCGACTGTACGATGAGATCGCGCAGCCACTTATGCGAAGGCTCGCGGTGCAGGTATTCGTGCCAGAGCATATTCATTTCAAAGCCCGGAATATCAATCGGCGGCACAAAGTATTGCAGCTGCGGGTTGTCGCGAACCAGGCGCAGCGGCAGCATACCCACCAGATCGGTGGAGGCGATGGTGAATACCGCAAACATAAAGTGGGGCACCGACAGGACCACTTTTCTGGCGAGGCGCATGTCCGCCAGCACCCGGTCCGTGTTTCCCCAAAATCCCGCGCCGTCCGGCGAGATAATCACGAAATCCAGTTCCAGAAATTGCTTTAAGGTCGGCGCGGATTTAAGCAGCGGATGGCCCACGCGGCTGACCAGCACGTAGCGTTCGCTAAACAGCATGCGGCAGCGCATGCCCGGCGGCGACTCTTCCACGATGTGAAAGAAGAGATCGACTTTATCCTTCCCGCCCGCCTGGGCGATATGCGAGTTCGCATTCTCCACCACCGCCACCCGGGTGCCGGGCGCTTCACGACGTAAGTTCCTCAGAAGCGGCAATAACACCGTTGTTTCGCAGTAATCCGCGGCGACTACCTGCCAGGTATGGTTCGATTCCGACGGGATAAACGGCCCCGGGGCGGAGACCGCTTTATTCAGCAGCGCCAGCGCCTGGCCCAGCGGTGCGCGCAGCAGTTCCGCCCGGGCAGTCGGGCGCATCCCGCGCGGCCCCGGCAAGAAGAGCGGATCGTCAAAGTTCTTGCGCAGCTTCGCTAACTGGACGCTGACGGTCGGCTGCGACAAGTTCAGCGAACGGGCCGCCCGCGTTACGTTTGGATCCTTCAGTAGCGTATCCAGCGTCAGCAGCAGATTAAGATCCAGCTTCCTGAGATTATCCATCGTAATACCTGCTATCAGTGAAATTCATTACTACTATATCTGACAAATCCCTACTATTCATTATCGATGTAGCCATAAAGAGGAGCGCCAAAAACTCTGCCATTCTGGTTATATTTTTTTCCAGATAATTCAGCGGCTGCACAAATATGTGAAACGCCGCAGCATAATTATTTTTGTAAGAACAAACTTACCGCTTATTCCATTTATGTTGTGCATTCGTAAATGGTAAATCAAAAAAGATGACAGGAGATGAAAATGCCAACGGGTCTTCTTGCCTTAGCACTTGGCGCATTTGGAATTGGTCTGACAGAATTTGGAATCGTTGGATTATTACCTCAAATAGCCGCTGAATTTTCTATTACAGAACAGATCGCGGGCTATCTCGTTTCGGGATATGCCATCAGCGTTGCCGTTGGGGCAATTCTGTTAACGGCCATCATGATTCGCATGGAGCGTCGATTAACGTTGCTGCTGCTGACGGGGTTATTTATTGTCGGCAACCTTATTTCGGCGCTGTCGGTCAGTTATGAAACGCTGCTGTTTGGCCGTATTGTCGCGGCGCTGTGCCACGGCGCATTCTTTAGCGTCGGCGCGGTAGTGGCTTCCGATATGGTTGCTAACGACAAAAAAGGGGCGGCGATTTCCTTAATGTTCGCGGGCCTCACGGTGTCGAATATTGTCGGCGTGCCGCTGGGAACCTTTGTTGGCCTGGAGCTGGGCTGGCGCACGACCTTCTGGGCGCTGGCGGTCATCGGCGTGGTGACAATGCTGGGGATCCGGGCGCTTATTCCACCGATGCCTGCGCATCAGGACACCCATCTTAGCCGCGAATTTGCCGTGTTCAACCGCCCACAGGTGTGGATCTCGGCCCTGCTGAGCGTGCTCTCCTTCGGTGGCGTCATCGGTGGCTTTACCTACATCGCCTTCACGCTGACCCAGGTCTCTGGCTTCGCCGCGCAGACCGTGCCGTGGCTGCTGGTGCTGTTCGGTATCGGAACCTTCGTCGGCAATATTTTCGGCGGCAAAGCGGCAGATAAATCCCTGAATAAATCTCTCGGCACCATCCTGCTGATGCTGACGATCGTGATGGCGGCATTCGCAACGTTTGCCCACAGCCAAATCATGACCATCGTTCTGCTGCTGCTGATGGGCACCGTTGGGCTTGCCACCGCGCCGGGCCTGCAGCTGCGCATGATGAAGTACGCCAGCGATGCGCCAACGGTAGCATCCGGCACCAACATCGCCGCTTTCAATATTGGTAATGCGCTGGGTGCCTGGCTGGGCGGCATGGCGCTGGATAAAGGTTATGGTTTTGTCTCTCCGCTTTGGGTGGGCGCGGCGCTGAGCCTGGCCGCACTGGCCGTCGTCATTTTCGGCAGCCTGAACTTCGGGCTGAAAACCAGCCGCGTGCAGGGATAGGCTCTCCCCTCCGAAATCGACTCTCGCGGTGATATTCGTACTTATTAACATCCTCTGAATAAAAGTGCTGGTAAGGGTTAATGACCCTTATCAGCATTATCCGAACGACAAATATATACCCGTTGTTTTACTGGCTATAAAACACTTTTTATTTTAATTGCGTGCCTCTGATTTATTTCAGAGGAGTCGTCACGCCTTCCATAAATACAAATGTTAATGAGACTCAATATGAAATATTTAAAAACAGGAAATGATAAAGCAGCAAATAGATGTAATATCGTTGGCTTTTTCCCAGGTTTAGGCAGCCGGGTTGCCTATCAGCATATTGGCGATGAATTATTACGCGCCGGAAATCAAGACATTTTACAGCTTTACCGCGACGCGGCCGCGGCAATGGGTTACGGCGATTGTCCGGAAAAAATGATCGTCACCGACGAAACGCTGCCGGTGAATGCGATGGAGCGACAGGGTTTTATTGGCGCCAGCTTTATTGTTCATAACCTGGCGCTGGCGGCCCAGTTTCAGGCGCAGGCGGAAGCGCAGGAACTGGATTTGCACGTCAGCGCCTGGACGGGCGAAAGCTTTGGCATCATTAGCAGCGCCGCAGCCAGCGGGGCGTTAAGCGTTGTCGACGCGGTGAAGATTGCCAACTTTTTCACTCCCTACATTCTGCTGGCGTCGCAGGAGCATAGCGATCCGTTTAGCCGGGCCATTTCGTCGTATTTCCCCTCCACGGTGACCGCGCATCACGTTGTGCCCGAACCGTATTACGTGGTGGCGCTTCGGGGGCGAACGAAAGATCTGGATGACGCCTACGGCGCGTTGACGGATGAGTTCCTCGAAAGCGAAATTGAGCTGCACAAAATCTACAGCCACGCGCAGCTTAACCTCTACGTAAAGAGCAGCATCAAGTCGTGCTTCGACATCTTCATGAAAAACTACCCGGCCATTGAGGTGTGCAAGCTTAAGGATCCGACCGCGTTTCTTACCCACTCGAAACAGCTTGCGCCGCTCAAGCAGGGGCTTGAGCAGTTCATTCAGGACCAGAACATTCTCTTTAACGATCCGCATACGCCGGTGATTGCCAACCACCGTGAAACCGTCATGACCCGTAAAGAGGAGATCCACGCGGCAATTATCGCCCTGGTGGATGAGGTTATGCTTTCTGCCTCCACGGCAAAGCTGGCCGACGATTTCAACGCCGATGCCATTATCGAGCTGGGGCTGGGCAATAAGTCGGTGCAGATGCTGCGCGATAACGATATTCGCACCCCGGCATTCGCCTTTACCGGTGCGGAGGATGGGTTCGTCGTTGATGCGCTTGACGCGCTGGGCATGATCCGAAAAGGACGTACCGCGGGCCAGGTGTGTATCGCCATTGACCGCTGGCTGAAGGTCGCCCGCCAGAGCGCGGAGCTGGCGGCTCAATTTTCACCCAGGATCGTCGAGGCCATTCATCAGGTTGCGTCCCTTAAGCTTGTGGTGCCCGGCGCACTTTCCGTCGGCGTAGAGAGCATTTACAAAAATAGCTGGCGCTTCAGGGACTATCTTCAGCACGGCGAGCGGGTGGTCATGGCCCGCCTGCGGCGCAATATTCACGGAACTGAAAGCGATAAGAACCAGACCTACGCGGACCTGAACATTTTGACCGAGGAGGGCGTTCTTCGTCATCAGAAAACGCCGTTTGTTATTCACGCGGAAAAAACGCTTTTCTATGTGTCCAGCCTGGACGCATTGAGCAACAGTGACGTCTTTAACGCGCTGTCGGATCTGGAGGCGGCGCCGGGCTATGCCGATATTTGCCGGTACATCGAAGCCGAGCGCAACCAGGGAGAGCCGCTGCGCAGGCTCCTGCAGCTGCGCAGCGTGATTGCACAGCCCGAAACGCAGGTTATTCGACGCATTATCCTGCAGACCCTTTCATTCGAACTGATGAAGGTGCACCGCCCGGGGCTGGTGCAGGAGGGCAATACCTGCCTGGTCAGCCATGATTTTATCGGCTGGCTGGCCTGCATGGTTATCTCCGGTGCCGCAACGTTTGAGAGCACGGTGCAGCTCTGCCGCGATTATTACTCCTCTCTGGGCCGTAAAATATCGGCCTGGGCGGTGGTGAAAACCTTTGCCGCCGGGTTAGCTGACCCGAGCATCCCGGTGCTTTCCATTAGCGGACTGCCGCTGGTGACAAACCGGGATCTGGAAGTGAACACCCTTAAAATGCTGCTGGGCGATTTTCCCGATCAGCGCGTGCAGGCTGCGCTCGATTGCCATTTATCGGTTATCACCCTCGACAGCGAACTTTCCAGCGCTTCGCTGGCGACCGCGCCCTACCAGTCGGACATCATTCACATCGCTTCTGCCGCCGATATCTGGCGGCGCAGTCCTGCGGTGCTGCTGGAGCAGCGCGAGCGCGAGGCTCAGCTTTGCCTGACCGACGAGTTCCTTCAGGTGTCAGATTACGCCATCCGGCGAAACCTGCTGTGCAGCACGGTCAACGCGTATATAGAAGCGGACGAGGTGCCGGTTCTGTTCTGCCAGGGCGGCAGTGAGTCCATGACGATGTTTATCCAGCGCGCGCCCGAGAAGCCGATTTTCGTGCGCAAAATCCTGAGCGAGGCGCTTACCGCGGCCAAATGGAACGCCGGAGGCACGGGCGTGATGCTGCCGCCGTTCGCAAAAGCGGCGCGGCAGGTGGATTATCTGCGCGCGCTGCCGGAGAAGGTTAAGCCGTGGTTCCCACAGGTCTACGCCGTTCTGGAGCGAGAAATTCTCACGCCAGCCAGCCAGGAGCGCGTGGGGAAAGACACCTGTAAAGAGGTGATTTACGAGATGAGCCTCGTGGAAGGGGAGGAGGTCAGCCAGTTTATTCAGCGCCATAACCCTTCTCCATCCGTCATCGCCCGGCTGTACGAGGTGATTTTCACCTTCCTGCGCGACAACGTTCATAGTCAGAATCGGGTGTTAACGGGCGGGAATACCCTTGAGATCTCCTACTTCAGGAAAATAGAAGAACGGCTGGCGCTGTGCCGTCAAACGGCGCCTCAATGCTTTAGCGCCGAGCTGCTGGACAGCGAGAAGCTGGTGATAAACGGCTGTGAGTATTTAAACGTTAAGCCTCTTCTGAACATCTTCCGTTCTCACCCCGAGTATCAGCGGATGCTGGAGCCGCAATATCACTCGCTGGTGATGGGCGATACCAACACCGAAAACATTAAGCTCGGCAACATTGCCCCTCTGCTGGCGGTGCAGGCGCTGATTGATGAACAGCGAAGCGAGGAGGACATCGCCCGCGCGATGGCGGCGATTAGCGCCCGGACGCTCGAACTGCGGTTCCTCGATCCGCGCGCCATCGGTTTCCAGACCGAAGGCGCCGAGTGCCGCGACGATTATATGTATGACAACAAGCCCTGGCATAACTCCATCGGCCACTACGATGAGATCCACAACGAGCTGTTCACCCTTGAGATGACCGTCAACGGGGTGAAGAACCCGCTTATCAACATCCACTTTACGCCGGACAACCCGTGGCAGCGGGCGTATCAGATTGTCGATTGTGCACACAGCAACAGCAACCCGCTGGCCGAACCCACGATTACGGGGCTGGAGAAGTATTTTGCCCAGGTGATGGGGACGGTTTACGAGCTCGATAACCCTAACTCGGCGTGGCTGCGCGACGATCCGTACTGGCTGGTGCGCTTTGTCTTCATGATGGGCACGCATTTTACCGCGATGCCGCCTTTCCACTTTACGTCCGAACTGGACGGCACGATCAAAGACAGTATCCGCACCCAGCGCAGGCCGGTGGCGATCTACTGCGAAGGCATTAAATGGCTCAACTGGGCATTAGAGATTTTACAGGGCAAGCGCGACCAGTTCCTGGGCGTGAGCGTGCCGTTCGTTGAACACCTTGCTAAAGAGGCGATGTAATGCTGCAACACTACGAAGTACCTTCATCCGAGTCCGATCTGATTCGTGCCCTGGGGCGGTTGAATAATGAGAACCGCATTATCACCACGCCGTGGAGCCGGATCGTCAGAGGCCTGGGGCTGGGCCAATATCCTGTTCCCTTCTGCGAGACGCTCTCCGGCTGGATCCAGGATGCGTTTGACGAGCTCAAGGCAAAAACCGAGTCGCAGAATAACTACACCCACTTTTCGTCCTTGCTTTGCGACTTCATCTGCCTGCTGATCCAGCCTGGCAAAGCGCTGAAGCCTCGGGATCGTCTCGACTACATCTCTAACATTTTGTTCTTAATCAACAATGAGGCGGATCCGTATCGGCGGATAATGCAGTACACCATCACCATAGACGCGCTGGCGAAGCTGAATATCAACCTGTTTGACGTGCTGGAAAAGAGCGTGGATCTGCCTGGCCTGCTTTTTAATACCGTCCAGCAGATAAAGTCGGATGGCATTCAGGATGAAAACAACGGTAAGCATGGCGATTATGAAAAGCTCTCGGCCTATACCTCCGTTTTCTTTGCGCTGGCAAGCTGCGGCAAGGCCCATTTGGCCATTACCCGCCGACAGAACCACGTCGAGAACGCGCTTGGCCTCCTTAATAACATCCCTTCTCCTTTCTTCCGCGGGCGCGGCGGGAGCATGTTATTTAGCGCGATTAGCGTACTGGGCCTGAAGCCGGTATTAAAAGAAGTGCTGAGTGACGCGGTTCTTCACACGCTGGACTATCTCGATCGGGCGGATGCGATAGGCATTAACCCGTCATTCCCTCAGCCTATGTCGGCTGCGTTTGTCAAAGTTTATCCGCTACTGACGATGCTAAACGCCATCGCGGTGACGGGGGAGCGCCGGGCGCTTAACTTCCGCCAGGATCGTCTTCGCCAGGCGCGGGATCTGCTTGAGGCGCTCACGCCCGTCGAGCAAACCCACATGGGCCTCTACTATATTATGGCGGTCTATAACCTTGGGCTGATTGAACAGGAGCAGTATGACGTTGACGCGCTGGTGGAAACGCTGGCCGAGACGGCGATGAATATCGACCCTTCGGAAAACTACTTCCTGCACGGTATCGCATGCTCTTACGTGCTGGAGACCGCGATGATTACCGGCAGGAAAGATCTCATTACCGATCGGCTCACGAGTCGTCTGGCGGAGAGCTTCGCCACGATGGATAAATGCGTCGAGGATGAGATCAACCGGCCCTATCCGTTCGCCTATGCGCTGACGATGCTGGGAGAGGCGGGGCAGGCGCGCAAAATGTTTGAGCCTTCTCCGCGCTATGGGAACCAGTCCGCAGCCAGCTGGACGATCGCCAACCTCACGCAGGTGAAGGACGGCGCTGATGGCAGGCTGTATATGCTCAACCATGCGCTGATCAACCTGATGCTGCGCATGCGCGGGCAAGATCGTTCTGCAGAAAAGGCCTACGGTAACGTCGTCTTCTAAGGTGACATTGCGTTTAAAACGGTAAATCAGAACCCGTCTGCAAGGCGGGTTCTTTAATTTTGTGGATAAGTCTGTGTGTAAATAGGTATAAGGCGGGGTTTTGCTGTGGAATGCAGCAGTCAGTCATTTTTCTGTCATTTAGCGGTTGCGGCGCGGCGAGAACTCCCTATAATGCGCCTCCATCGACACGGCAGA
>NZ_JBGKEB010000036.1:0-29162 GCF_041399425.1 Enterobacter sp. KBR-315C3_2022 | reverse complement strand
TTTCCTCTTTCAGAGTCAACCCGTTATTTCAGGATTTTTTCTCTTCAACCGACCGGGTTGTTTGTGAAGTGATTCACATCTGCCGTGTCGATGGAGGCGCATTATAGGGAGTTCTCGCCGCGCCGCAACCGCTAAATGACAGAAAAATGACTGACTGCTGCATTCCACAGCAAAACCCCGCCTTATACCCATTTACACACAGACTTATCCACAATGATGCGAAAAAGTGAAATTGTGCGAGCGTTGCGCAAACGTTTTCGTTAAAATGCTCGCGCTTCGCAAGGATGCTCCGTCAGGTGTGTTAGATGAGTTTTTCGTTGGAAAATTCATCTAACGCTCTCTGTAATCGTGAAATCCAGGGGATTTACCATGCAACAACGTCGTCCAGTCCGCCGCGCTCTGCTCAGTGTTTCTGATAAAGCCGGTATCGTCGAATTCGCTCAGGCACTTTCTGCACGCGGTGTGGAGCTGCTTTCAACAGGCGGCACCGCTCGCCTGTTAGCAGATAAAGGTCTGCCGGTAACCGAAGTATCCGATTACACCGGTTTCCCGGAAATGATGGATGGACGCGTCAAGACCCTGCACCCAAAAGTGCATGGCGGTATCCTCGGTCGTCGCGGCCAGGATGACGGCATTATGGAACAGCATGATATTGCGCCGATCGACATGGTTGTCGTTAACCTCTACCCATTTGCCCAGACCGTAGCCCGCGAAGGCTGTTCTCTGGAAGATGCGGTTGAGAATATCGATATCGGCGGCCCGACCATGGTGCGCTCCGCAGCCAAGAACCATAAAGATGTCGCCATCGTCGTAAAGAGCAGCGACTACGAAACCATTATTACCGAGATGGATGCCAACGAAGGGTCGCTGACTCTGGCGACCCGCTTCGACCTCGCCATTAAGGCCTTCGAACACACCGCGGCCTACGACAGCATGATCGCCAACTACTTCGGTAGCCTAGTGCCCGCCTACCACGGTGAAAGCAACGAGCCTTCTGGCCGCTTCCCGCGCACCCTGAACCTGAACTTCATTAAGAAACAGGACATGCGCTACGGCGAGAACAGCCACCAGCAGGCTGCCTTCTATATAGAAGAAGAGGTAAAAGAGGCTTCGGTCGCGACGGCCCAGCAGGTGCAGGGCAAGGCGCTCTCCTATAACAACATTGCAGATACCGACGCCGCTCTGGAGTGCGTGAAAGAGTTCAGCGAGCCGGCGTGCGTTATCGTGAAGCATGCAAACCCATGCGGCGTGGCGGTAAGCACCTCTATTCTGGATGCCTACGATCGCGCTTACAAAACCGACCCGACCTCCGCGTTCGGCGGCATTATCGCCTTCAACCGCGAGCTGGATGCCGAAACCGCGCAGGCCATCATCTCCCGCCAGTTTGTGGAAGTGATCATTGCGCCGTCCGCCACTGAGGAAGCCCTCAAAATCACCGCAGCGAAACAAAACGTGCGCGTGCTGGTTTGCGGCCAGTGGGCCGAACGCGTGCCGGGCCTGGACTTTAAGCGTGTGAACGGTGGTCTGCTGGTTCAGGATCGCGATCTGGGCATGGTGACGGAAGCCGACCTGCGCGTGGTGACCAAACGTCAACCAACTGAACAGGAACTTCGCGATGCGCTGTTCTGCTGGAAGGTTGCCAAGTTCGTCAAATCCAACGCCATTGTTTACGCCAAAGAGAACATGACCATCGGGATAGGTGCAGGCCAGATGAGCCGCGTTTATTCGGCAAAAATCGCCGGGATTAAAGCAGGCGACGAAGGTCTTGAGGTGAAAGGCTCCGCCATGGCTTCCGATGCGTTCTTCCCGTTCCGTGACGGTATCGATGCGGCTGCTGCCGTAGGGATTACCTGCGTGATCCAACCCGGTGGCTCAATCCGCGATGATGAAGTCATTGCCGCCGCCGACGAACACGGTATCGCGATGATCTTCACCGACATGCGCCACTTCCGCCATTAATTCCCGGAGCACAGAATGAAAGTATTAGTGATTGGCAACGGTGGGCGCGAACACGCCCTGGCGTGGAAAGCAGCCCAGTCCCCGCAGGTTGAAACCGTCTTTGTGGCTCCGGGTAACGCCGGAACCGCGCTGGAGCCCGCGCTGCAAAATGTCGCAATCGGCGTAACCGACATCCCGGCGCTGCTGAGCTTTGCGCAGGCCGAGAAAATTGACCTGACCATCGTCGGCCCGGAAGCGCCGCTGGTGATTGGCGTGGTAGATGCGTTCCGCGCGGCAGGCCTGAAAATCTTTGGCCCAACGGAGGGCGCAGCGCAGCTGGAAGGCTCCAAAGCCTTCACCAAGGATTTCCTCGCACGCCACAACATCCCGACGGCGGAATATCAAAACTTCACCGAAGTGGAGCCCGCTCTGGCTTACCTGCGTGAAAAAGGCGCGCCGATTGTCATCAAGGCCGACGGTCTGGCCGCCGGTAAAGGCGTGATCGTGGCGATGACGCTCGAAGAAGCCGAAGCCGCCGTGCAGGATATGCTGGCGGGCAACGCCTTTGGCGACGCGGGCCACCGCATCGTCATTGAAGAGTTCCTCGACGGCGAAGAGGCGAGCTTTATCGTGATGGTTGACGGCGAGCACGTTCTGCCGATGGCCACCAGCCAGGATCACAAGCGCGTGGGCAATGGCGATACCGGCCCGAACACCGGCGGCATGGGTGCCTACTCGCCTGCCCCGGTGGTGACCGAGGAAGTCCATCAGCGCACCATGGACCGCATCATCTGGCCAACCGTAAAAGGGATGGCGGCGGAAGGTAATACCTATACCGGCTTCCTCTACGCGGGCCTGATGATCGACAGGCAGGGTAATCCGAAGGTCATTGAATTTAACTGTCGCTTTGGCGATCCGGAAACGCAGCCGATCATGCTGCGCATGAAATCCGATCTGGTGGATCTGTGCCTGGCCGCCTGCGAAGGCAAGCTGGACGAGAAAACCTCAGAGTGGGACGATCGCGCCTCGCTGGGCGTGGTGATCGCGGCGGGCGGTTATCCGGGCAATTACAGCACCGGGGATGAGATCCACGGCCTGCCGCTCGAATCGGTAGACGGCGCGAAGGTGTTCCACGCGGGCACAACGCTGTCAGACGACGACCGTGTTCTGACCAACGGTGGCCGCGTGCTGTGCGCGACCGCGCTGGGCAACACCGTTGCTGAAGCACAGAAGTGCGCCTATGCGCTGATGGCGGATATCCACTGGAACGGCAGCTTCAGCCGCCAGGATATCGGTTATCGTGCGATTGCGCGCGAGCAGGGCGAGTAATTTTCCCCTCACCCTAACCCTCTCCCCAAAGGGGCGAGGGGATTGTTTACTGCTCGCATTAATTCCTCAGGGAAGAGGGTATCGTTCGTAGGCCGGATAAGCGTTAGCGCCATCCGGCTTTATGCAACGCACTCAGAAACTCTTTTCCGTCGGCTGCCAGGTGCAGAAATCTTCGTTCGCCACCAGCAGCAGCTGAGAGCCTTCCGGTGCTTCAAGCCACGCCACGCTTACCTCTACGGATGAATGACGCTGACGGCGCTCGATATGCGCAGTGGCCCAGGATTCGAGATCCGGCTTCACGGTCTGCCCTTCGCAGGTGGTCACCGTACCGTTGGCGTGCCAGCGGCCCTGGCGCAGCACGACGCGCCCCTGACGCAGCGCATCGCTGGTCTGACGGATTTGCTCGGCACGGTAGCGATAGAGCGCAATTTGGTCGCTGGAAAGCTGCTGTTTATGACCGCTCACTTCACGCTGCATAAAGCTCAGCTCGCCGCGGTCGTCGAAACGCACCTTTACGTGTTCGGGGGTCTTGCTGTAGATATTCAGCTCGATAAGCGACAGCGCGTCGCCCTGCCAGCGGTACTCCGCCGTCGAGGTGTTGCCGCTGTGCCACGGGCTAAAAGCGGAAAGCAGATGAACGTCATCGCTGGAGTCTTTACGCCAGATCCTGACCGCGCCCTGGTTATCCGCGTAACCGCTGGCGGTAAACGGAGGGAGGGAGGTGTCGTGGCTACAGGCAGACAGTAACAGCACGCCTGCCAGCGCGAGCGTACCACGCCAGATAGACAAAAGGAGCGTTGCCGCCCCTTCGTTAAAACTGTTCACTGCCACGCGTCTTACTTAACAGCGTCTTTCAGTGCTTTACCAGAAACAAATGCCGGTACGTTAGCTGCGGCGATTTTGATTTCTTTACCGGTCTGCGGGTTACGGCCAGTACGCTCAGCGCGGTGGTTCACTTTGAAGGTACCGAAACCAACCAGTTGTACAGCATCGCCTTCTTTCAGAGACTCAGTAATAGCAGCCAGGGTAGATTCCAGAGCAGCTTTAGCCTGCACTTTAGACAGATCAGCCTTGTCCGCAATTACATCAATCAGTTGAGTCTTGTTCATAAGTTATCCTTTCAATGTGTTTATCGCTTGCTAAGCATCGAGTGCGACGAAAATGCCAAAAAAGCACTCTCCTGCATACACGCACCGATAGCCACTTTTTTTCGCCCCCCAAATGTAGACCAGACGGGGGGCAGAAGGGAAGAGTCGAGGTACGACAAAACAGGCGTTAAATCACGTTTTGTTGTCTCATTGGTTAAAAATTATACCGATATTGCTCTCACCGGCCTCGCGCAGGTCCGCGCGCAGCCCTTTTATCAGCTCGATATCACGTTCTTCGCACTCTGCCAGCAGGCGGAAAATCTCCCACTGGATATCCCATTCCTGCTCTACCGCCGGGTTGGCGCGCAGCTCTTCGTCGGTCATTTCACGACCTTCCTGGGTCATTTCCAGCATCGCCACGGTAGTAATAGAAGCCTTACTGACTTCGATGGCGTGCTCCAGGGTTTCACCGCTCAGGCGAGAGTGAATAAGCTCGCTTAACGCCACGCAGGCATCAATGGCAGGATAAACGCCGTACAGGTCGAAATCATCCGCAGCCGGAATCGCCTCTTCCAGCTTTTCCAGCTGAGAGTCAAAGTTCACCTTCGCATCTTTCACCGTTAGCGTTTCCCAGATTAAATCCAGGATGCGGCGATAAATCTGGCCTTCACCAAACTCCGTTTGCTTGCAGAATGCGGCATAGTTGGGATACATGCGCTCGCACAGGCAGGCCATAAAGGTGACGTGCTGCCAGCTTTCCAGCTTCTCAAGGCGCAGATGAATCGGGTTTTGTAACATGATGATGTCTCGAATCGAAAATTAGCCGCAGTTTACCTGAATCAGCGCTGAATTTCCTGCCATCGAACAAATGCCGGACGCGAGGATGCGACGGCGTCAGCCCAGCGCGTCGGCTCCGGCAGGCGGTAGCCTTTCATGCAGCGCTGCACCCACGCCAGCGCGCTATCCATGCTTACCCGATGCCCGGTGGCGATGAACAGCGGGTTACAGCGCGCCTTGCTGCGCCAGACCCACGCCAGCTGTTCGCCTTTGTCGATAAGCGGGGCGATCGCGCCCGGCTCGGCGGAGAGCGGCTCAAACTTGCCGCACAGGCGTTTTTTGGCGACGCCGATGGTCGGCACGTCCACCAGCAGCCCAAAGTGGCTGGCAACGCCTAAACGACGCGGATGGGAAATGCCGTGTCCGTCCACAAACAGCAGATCGGGTTTTTGCGAGAGCTGTTCCCACGCTGCGAGCAGCGCGGGATATTCACGAAAGGAGAGAAAGCCGGGAATATACGGCATGGTGGTGGCGATACGCGCCACCTTGTATTCGACCAGCTCAAGCGAGGGGTACTTCAGCACCACCATCGCCGCTCGCGTCACTTCACCGCCCTGCTCAAACCCGACGTCCGCCCCGCCAATGTACTGCGGAGGGTCCGTATCCAGACGATCCTCGCGGATCAAGGATGAGGCCAGTTCTATCTGTTGAGCGCGTAACGACGCGAGATCCATAACCACTCCTTACTTGTGATACTGGGCAGAAAGCCGATGCACCGCCTCCACAAACGCGCCAGCGTGCTCTGGCGGCACATCCTGATGAATGCCGTGGCCGAGGTTAAAGACGTGGCCTTCACCCTGGCCGAAAGCAGACAGTATAGTCGACACTTCTTCTTCAATACGGGCAGGCTGGGCGTAAAGCATGGACGGGTCCATGTTGCCCTGCAGCGCGACTTTATCGCCCACGCGACGGCGCGCCTCGCCAATGTCGGTGGTCCAGTCGAGGCCCAGCGCGTCGCAGCCGGTGGCGGCCAGCGCTTCCAGCCACTGGCCGCCGCCTTTGGTGAAAAGGGTGACCGGCACGCGGCGGCCTTCGTTTTCACGCAGCAGGCCGTCGACGATTTTGTGCATGTAGTACAGCGAGAACTGCTGGTAATCGCGCCCGGTCAGCACGCCGCCCCAGGTGTCGAAAATCATCACCGACTGCGCGCCCGCTTTGATCTGTGCGTTAAGGTAAAGGGTCACGCTCTTCGCCAGCTTGTCGAGCAGCGCGTGCAGGGCCAGCGGCTCGGCGTACATCATCTTTTTGATCACCGTGAAGGCTTTGCTGCTGCCGCCCTCAACCATGTAGGTTGCCAGCGTCCACGGGCTGCCGGAAAAGCCAATCAGCGGCACGTCGCCCTTCAGCTCGCGGCGAATGGTGCGCACCGCGTTCATCACGTAGCCCAGCTCGCCTTCGGGATCGGGAATGGGCAGCTTATCGACGTCTGCTTTGCTCTTGATGGGGGACGTGAAGCGCGGGCCTTCGCCGGTTTCGAAATAGAGCCCAAGGCCCATCGCATCCGGAATGGTCAGAATGTCCGAGAAGAGAATGGCGGCATCCAGCGGGAAGCGGCGCAGGGGCTGGAGCGTTACTTCGCAGGCCAGCTCGGCGTTTTTGCACAGCGACATAAAATCGCCCGCCTGGGCGCGCGTGGCTTTGTACTCCGGGAGATAGCGTCCCGCCTGGCGCATCATCCATACCGGGGTTACATCAACAGGCTGGCGCAGCAGCGCACGCAGATAACGATCGTTCTTCAGTTCGGTCATTTTTGCAGTTCCTTAAGCGTCATGGCCACAGTGTAACATGTCATTCAAACTCGGCCCGACACATTGCCACCGTATCTTCTATCAGCCGACGCGCCACCGTTCCCGGCGGCGGCAGCAGCGGTAAATCGTCATAGCGATACCAGTTCGCTTCCAGCAGCTCCTTCTGGTCGATAACAATGTCACCGCTGTCGTATTCGGCCATAAACGCCGTCATCAGCGACATCGGGAACGGCCACGGCTGCGACGTCACGTAGCGCAGGTTTTTAACCTTAATGCCGCTCTCTTCCATCACCTCGCGCGCGACGGCCTGCTCAAGGGTTTCGCCCACCTCAACAAACCCGGCGAGGACGGTGTGAATGCCGTTGCGGTGGCGGGTATGCTGCGCCAGCAGGATGGAATCCTCGCGGCGGATTGCCACGATGATGCACGGCGCAATCTGTGGGTAATAGCGCTCCCGGCAGTGGCTGCAGAGCATCGCCGACTCGGTTTTGCTCGGGTGCATGGTATGGCCGCAGTAGCCGCAGTATTTATGCGAGCGATAAAACTCAGCGAGCTGCACGCCGCGGCCTGCCAGCTGAAATAGCCCCGCATCCAGATCCAGCACCTGACGAACGGATCCCATATCGTGGCGGCGAGCCTGTTGGATCAGCCACACCGGATCGCCCTGCCACTCGCCAATCCTCAGCGCGGGCTGGCCCACAAGATTGAAATTTTCCGCTTCGCCATAGGGTAATTCACCGCGCGGCAGCCATAATTTTTGTTCATGGCTGACGATCCACCAACCGAGATCTGATTTTTCAATAATACGATCCATATCTATTGCACTACCTTCGCTTCACTGACATGTTGTTAGCATTGTTGTTACATTTTGGGTAAGCAGATTCAATTCTAAACCTTGTGGAGTCGAACATGTTAAACCAGCTAGAAAGCCTGACTGAGCGCGTTGGAGGAAGTAACAACCTGGTGGATCGCTGGCTACATGTACGCAAGCATCTGCTCGTGGCTTATTACAATCTGGTCGGTATTAAGCCTGGCAAAGAATCGTATATGCGACTGAATGAAAAAGCGCTGGACGATTTTTGTCAAAGCCTGGTCGACTACCTGTCCGACGGCCATTTTAATATTTATGAACGTATTATCCGCGAAATGGAAGGCACAAGCCCGTTTTTAGCGGCAAGCAAGCTCTGTTCCCTGCTGGAGGCCAACACCCAGCGGATCATGGAGTACTACGACTCCACGCTTGAGAACGCGATCGATCACGATAATTACCTTGAATTTCAGCAGGCGCTGTCCGATCTGGGCGAGTCGATGGAAGAGCGATTCACGCTGGAAGACAAGCTGATCGCTCTGGTGCTGGATAACGATCTGAAGGCCAGTAACGAAGACAACGTTGCGCGGCCTGCTTGAGTTCTTAATCGTTAACGAGTAATTTACAACCATTCGCCCCTCTCACGAGGGGGATTTTTCTTGTCGGAGTGCCCAGTGTGAAAGCACGGGCTGAGACCGTTAATTCGGGATCCGCGGAACCTGATCAGGCTAATACCTGCGAAGGGAACAAGAGTCAAACTGCTGTTGTATCGCCTTCGGGCGATCCTCTCTTGCTTCATCCGTCGTCTGACAAGCCATGTCCTTCACATCTGGAATGAGCTATGTCTACAACAAAACTGACCCGCCGCGAACAGCGCGCACAGGCCCAGCACTTCATCAATACCCTGGAAGGCACCGCGTTCCCGAACTCCGGGCGTATCTATATTTCCGGGTCGCAGCCCGATATCCGCGTCCCGATGCGCGAAATCCAGCTCAGCCCGACGCTTATCGGCGGCAGCAAAGAGCACCCGCAGTTCGAAGAAAACGAGGCCGTGCCGGTCTACGACACCTCCGGTCCCTACGGCGACCCCGATATTGCCATCAACGTCCAGCAGGGCCTGGCGAAGCTGCGCCAGCCGTGGATTGACGCGCGTGATGATAGCGAAGCGCTAAATGAGCAAAGCTCGGCTTACACCAAAGAACGTATGGCCGACGACGGCCTGGACGCGCTGCGCTTCACCGGCCTGCTGACGCCAAAACGCGCCAAAGCGGGAAAATGTGTCACCCAGCTTCACTACGCGCGTCGGGGCATCGTCACCCCTGAAATGGAATTTATCGCCATCCGCGAAAACATGGGCCGCGAGCGTATCCGCAGCGAAGTATTGCGCCACCAGCATCCTGGCGAAGGCTTTGGCGCGCGCCTGCCGGAGAACATCACGCCGGAGTTTGTGCGTGATGAAGTGGCCGCCGGGCGCGCGATTATTCCCGCCAACATCAACCACCCGGAATCCGAGCCGATGATCATCGGCCGCAACTTCCTGGTGAAAGTGAACGCCAACATCGGTAACTCTGCCGTCACCTCTTCCATCGAAGAAGAGGTGGAAAAGCTGGTCTGGTCTACCCGCTGGGGCGCGGACACGGTGATGGACCTCTCCACCGGCCGCTATATTCACGAAACCCGCGAGTGGATCCTGCGCAACAGCCCGGTACCGATTGGCACCGTCCCGATTTACCAGGCGCTGGAAAAAGTGAATGGCATCGCCGAAAACCTCACCTGGGAAGCCTTCCGCGACACGCTGCTGGAGCAGGCCGAACAGGGCGTGGACTACTTCACCATTCACGCGGGCGTGCTGCTGCGCTACGTGCCGATGACCGCCAAACGTCTGACCGGCATCGTCTCGCGCGGCGGCTCGATCATGGCGAAATGGTGCCTCTCCCATCATCAGGAAAACTTCCTCTACGAACACTTCCGCGAGATCTGCGAAATTTGCGCCGCCTATGACGTCTCGCTCTCGCTGGGCGACGGCCTGCGTCCCGGCTCTATTCGCGACGCCAACGACGAAGCGCAGTTTGCCGAACTTCACACGCTGGGCGAGCTGACCAAAATCGCCTGGGAGTACGACGTGCAGGTGATGATTGAAGGTCCGGGCCACGTGCCGATGCAGATGATCCGCCGCAACATGACCGAGGAGCTGGAGCACTGCCACGAAGCGCCGTTTTACACGTTGGGCCCGCTGACCACCGACATCGCGCCGGGTTACGACCACTTCACCTCCGGCATCGGCGCGGCGATGATCGGCTGGTTTGGCTGCGCGATGCTCTGCTACGTGACGCCGAAGGAGCACCTCGGCCTGCCGAACAAAGAAGACGTCAAACAGGGGCTGATTACCTACAAAATTGCCGCCCACGCGGCGGACCTGGCAAAAGGCCATCCGGGGGCGCAGATCCGCGACAACGCCATGTCGAAGGCGCGCTTTGAGTTCCGCTGGGAAGACCAGTTCAACCTGGCGCTCGACCCGTTCACCACCCGCGCCTACCACGACGAAACGCTGCCGCAGGAGTCCGGCAAGGTCGCGCATTTCTGCTCGATGTGCGGGCCAAAATTCTGCTCGATGAAGATCAGCCAGGAGGTGCGCGACTACGCCGCCGCCCAGGCGATTGAAGTGGGCATGGCGGACATGTCGGAGAACTTCCGCGCCAAAGGCGGCGAAATTTACCTCAAAAAAGAGGAGGCGTAATGTACCAGCCCGATTTTCCCCCCGTCCCCTACCGCTTAGGGCTTTATCCGGTAGTGGATAGCGTGGCGTGGATTGAGCGCCTTCTCGACAAGGGCGTTCGCACCCTCCAGCTGCGCATCAAGGATAAGCGCGACGAAGAGGTGGAGGCCGACGTGCTCGCCGCCATCGCGCTGGGGCGTCGCTACAGCGCCCGCCTGTTTATCAACGACTACTGGCGGCTGGCGATAAAGCACCAGGCGTACGGCGTGCATCTCGGCCAGGAAGATCTCGAGACCACGGATCTGAACGCCATCCGCGCGGCCGGTTTGCGCCTCGGCGTGTCAACGCACGATGACATGGAGATCGACGTCGCGCTGGCGGCTCGCCCTTCCTACATCGCGCTCGGCCACGTCTTCCCGACGCAAACCAAGCAAATGCCGTCCGCGCCGCAGGGGCTGGCGCAGCTGGCGGGCCACGTCAAACGCCTCGCGGACTACCCCACCGTAGCCATCGGCGGAATCAGCCTTGAACGCGCCCCGGCGGTGCTGGAGACGGGCATCGGCAGCATTGCCGTCGTCAGCGCCATCACCCAGGCAGCGGACTGGCAGGCCGCCACGGCAAGGCTTCTGGAACTCGCAGGAGCGGGCGATGAATGACCGCGACTTTATGCGCTACAGCCGCCAGATCCTGCTGGAGGATATCGCTACCGACGGCCAGGACAGGCTGCTCGGGAGCCGGGTGCTGATCGTCGGTCTCGGCGGGTTAGGCGCGCCCGCCGCGCTTTATCTGGCGGGGGCGGGCATCGGTACGCTGGTGCTGGCGGACGATGATGATATTCACATCAGCAATCTCCAGCGGCAGATCCTGTTTAACACGGAGGATGTCGGCCAGCCTAAGGCGGATATTGCCCGCCAGCGGCTGCAAAAGCTCAATCCGGATATCGAACTCATCGCGCTTCAAGCACGCCTCGACGGTGACGGCCTGGAACGCGAAGTTGCCCTGGCTGACGTCGTGCTCGACTGTTCCGACAACATGGCGACGCGCCAGGCGATTAACGCCGCGTGCGTGGCGCAGGGCACGCCGCTGATCGCCGCCAGCGCCGTCGGCTTCGGCGGGCAGATGATGGTGCTCACCCCGCCGTGGGCGCAGGGCTGCTACCGCTGCCTGTGGCCGGACGACGCCGAACCGGTACGCAACTGCCGCACGGCGGGCATTCTCGGCCCGGTGGTCGGCGTGATGGGCACGCTGCAGGCGCTGGAAGCCATCAAGCTGCTGAGCGGTATGGAAACGGAGCGCAATACGCTGCGGCTGTTCGACGGGCGCTCCGGCGGCTGGAGGCATCTTGCCCTGCAGCGTGCCAGCAGCTGTCCGGTTTGCGGAGGCCATGATGCGCATTCTCTTTAACGATGAGCCTATGCAGTGCGAAGACAATCTCACCGTCGCCGCGCTGCTCGACGCGCTGCGCCAGCTCAAGCCGGGCACGGCGCTGGCGCTCAATCAACAGATCCTGCCGCGCGAGCGGTGGGAACATCAGCAGGTGCGCGAAGGCGACCAGATCCTGCTGTTTCAGGTTATCGCCGGGGGCTGAAATGCTACGTATTGCCGATAAAGTCTTTGATTCACATCTGTTTACCGGGACCGGAAAGTTCGCCTCTTCGCAGCTGATGGTCGATGCCATTCGCGAGAGCGGCAGCCAGCTGGTGACGCTGGCGCTCAAGCGCGTGGACCTTCGCAATCACAGTGACGCCATTCTGGCCCCGCTACTGGAGGCAGGCGTCACGCTGCTGCCGAACACGTCCGGTGCGAAAACCGCCGAGGAGGCCATTTTTGCCGCTCAGCTGGCGCGCGAGGCGCTCGGCACGCGCTGGCTGAAGCTGGAGATCCACCCGGATGCCCGCTGGCTGCTGCCCGACCCGATTGAAACCCTGAGGGCGGCGGAAGCGCTGGTACGGCAAGGGTTTACCGTTCTGCCCTACTGCGGGGCCGACCCCGTTCTGTGCAAGAGGCTGGAAGAGGTCGGCTGCGCTGCGGTGATGCCGCTGGGCGCGCCGATTGGCTCCAATCAGGGGCTGGAAACCCGCGCAATGCTGGATATTATCATCGCCCAGGCGACCGTTCCCGTCGTCGTCGATGCGGGTATCGGCGTACCGAGCCACGCCGCGCAGGCGCTGGAAATGGGGGCCGACGCGGTGCTGGTGAATACGGCGATTGCCGTGGCGGACGATCCGGTGACCATGGCGCGGGCGTTCCGCCTGGCCGTTGAGGCTGGCCTGCTGGCAAGGCAGTCTGGCCCCGGCGCGCGCAGCGTTCAGGCGCAGGCCACCAGCCCGCTGACCGGCTTCCTGGAGGCGCTTTCATGAAGACGTTCACCGATCGCTGGCACCAGCTCGACTGGGAAGACATTCGCCTGCGCATCAACGGCAAAACGCGGGCCGACGTTGAACGCGCGCTGGAGGCCCGCCACCTTACGCGGGATCACATGATGGCCCTGCTCTCTCCGGCGGCCAGCGCGTATCTGGAACCGATGGCCCAGCGCGCGCAGCGGCTTACCCGCCAGCGCTTCGGCAACACGGTGAGCTTTTACGTCCCGCTTTATCTTTCTAACCTCTGCGCCAACGATTGTACCTACTGCGGCTTTTCGATGAGCAATCGCATCAGGCGCAAAACGCTTGACGAAAACGAAATCGCGCGCGAGTGCGCGGCCATCCGGGAGATGGGGTTTGAGCATCTGCTGCTGGTTACCGGCGAGCATCAGGGCAAAGTGGGAATGGATTATTTCCGTCAGCACCTGCCCGCCATTCGCCGCGCGTTTTCCTCGCTGCAGATGGAGGTTCAGCCGCTGTCGCAGGACGAGTACGCGGAGCTGAAGAGCCTGGGTCTGGACGGGGTGATGGTCTACCAGGAAACCTACCACGAGGCGATGTACGCCCGGCACCATCTGAAAGGCAAAAAGCAGGACTTCTTCTTTCGGCTTGAAACGCCGGACAGGCTCGGACGTGCGGGGATCGACAAAATCGGCCTGGGCGCGCTGATTGGTCTCTCCGACAGCTGGAGGGTGGATTGCTATATGGTGGCGGAGCATCTGCTGTGGCTGCAGCAGCACTACTGGCAAAGCCGCTACTCCGTCTCGTTCCCCCGCCTGCGGCCCTGCGCGGGGGGAATAGAACCGGCCTCGCTGATGGATGAGCGCCAGCTGGTGCAAACCATCTGCGCGTTTCGCCTGCTGGCGCCTGAGGTCGAGCTGTCCCTCTCCACGCGTGAATCCCCGGCGTTTCGCGATCGCGTTATCCCCATTGCGATTAACAACGTAAGCGCATTTTCCAAAACGCAGCCGGGCGGTTACGCCGATAACCATCCGGAGCTGGAGCAGTTTGCCCCGCATGACGGTCGACGTCCGGAGGCGGTGGCGGAGGCGCTGGCCGCGCAAGGGCTACAGCCCGTCTGGAAAGACTGGGACGGCTGGCTGGGAAGAGACTCGCAGTTACGCTGAAACGCACTGTAATCCGATAAAAAGGTTACGAAGCGGCTCGTAAGATGAAAACCGGACGATTGTCGCGCCACGCCCGGTTTACTTATGCTAGGCGGGACAGCAACGGATGCCGTCCAGGGCGAAAAGCTTCTTCCTCGTTTCGCCCTGCCCTCTCACTCCATCACAAGGCTATTCATAAAATAAATGCGTAAATTCTTATCTATTCTTAAGACAAATCATCACGCCGTTAGACGCGATCCTTATAATTATTATTCAACATCCAGGCAGCGACTATGCTGAGAGGATAATGATTCACACAATGCGATACTCTCTGGACTGATGTACAACTCATGGCACTTCACAGCAGAAAACTCTCTTTTACCAGACCGATCATGGTCAGTTTCGCGGGCATATTGTTCAGTTTCATGCTGATCGCTGTGTTTATAACCCTTTCACAGCGCAAGGATTTTCTTGAGGATTATCATAAGATAAACGGGAATTTTACCCACAACCTGGCGGTAAACTATACCGAATCGATCCTGCGTGAAAACGACTACATTCTCGGCCGCTCGACGACCTATTTTGCCCGAAACGATCGGTTAAATCAGACGGTAAACGTCAATCCAGCTGAAGGATTGCAGGTGCTAATGCACCTTCAAAACCTGATGCCCACCGTTTCGTCCATCTCACTGGCAGACACGGAGGGGCACTATCTGCGCGCACCTGAAGTGCTTCCCTCGGAAAAAAGCAAAACGTTTGATGCCCGGAAACGCCCGTGGTTCGTCGGGCAGGCGGAGGCCAGTACGTTCAGCCACTATACCGACCCTTACAAAGACTACTTTAACGGGAAGCCGACGGTAACGCTTTATAAGCCCGTGATTTCTCCCGAAGGGCGGCTTAAAGGGACGCTCGCGTTTCATCTGGATTTGGCCTCCATGGGCTATACCCTGCGACAGATGGTGTCTCCCGTGCAGGGCGAATTCTATGTCGTCGAACGCGACGGCAGGGTGGTGCTTCACCCGGATACCGGCGCGCTCTCTAAGCAGTACGTGAGCCAAACCCTGATGGATAAAATGACCAGCGGCGAAGGGCACTTTTACGATAAAAAAGGCAAGAACTGGTATTACTACTACTCCTTCACCAATCCTGACTGGTTTGTGATCTACCGCGTCTCGGGCCAAACGCTCTCTGACATCACGCGCCACGAGACCACCATCATCGGATGGGGTTTTGCGCTGGCCAGCATCGTCATTATTCTTTTCGGCCTGTACCTGCGCCATGCTTCCCGCACCGTCTTGCTCAATATTATCCATGCAATTAGAACCGGCGACGTCAGCCAGACGCCGCGCCTTGAGGCAACGCTAAGCCATACCATTCAGTCGAATAAAGCGCGGGAGATGGCGTATGCGCGTCAGGCAACGCACGATGCGCTGACGGGCTGCAAGAACCGCCGCGCGTTCGATGAGGACGTCGCTAAGCTGCTTAACAGCCACCAGCCTTTTGCCCTTGCTCTTATCGATATTGATAACTTCAAGTCGATCAACGACACGTGGGGCCACCTGAGCGGCGATATCGTCCTGCGCAGCGTTGCGCGCGAGGGGCTGCAGGTAATGCAGCCGCAAAGTGTTTCCGTTTATCGCTACGGCGGCGAAGAGTTTGCGGTGATTTTCACGGCCGAGCTGTTCGACGCGTCATTCTCGCTGCTGGAAAGATGGCGCCTCGCCGTTGAAAACCGCGCGTGGCGTGAAGAAAACCTTCACGTCACGTTCAGCGCCGGGCTGGGAGAGTGGCGCTTCGAGCCGCTGGAGGAGTTTGTTGGCAGCGTCGACAACGCCTTGTACACCGCCAAGCAGCAGGGTAAAAACCGCATATTACGCACGGCTGAGCGTTAACGTCCCCTCCTCTTTTATGCCCGCTACGGCGGGCATCTTTCCCTTCACGGCAAAAATTGTAACCGGTTTCAGAAAAATGCTGATTTCTTTGTGATGACTCACACACATTCGCGGCAAAGCGGTTGTTGAAGCGGTCTGCACGGGATAATTATCAATAAACACATGTAGATCGAGGCTGACTATGAAGAACATCGTTTTATGCTGTGCAGCGGGAATGTCAACCAGCATGCTGGTTCAACGAATGAAGGACGCCGCGCAGAAAAAAGGGGTCGAAGTAACCATTAAAGCCGTTCCTGTCGCAGAGTTTAAAGACAATATCGCGACGGCCGACATCGTATTGCTGGGGCCACAGGTTAAATACGAGCAGGCAAAACTGCAGGCGCAGGCTGACCCGCTGGGTAAAAAGGTTGCGGTGATTGATATGATGGATTACGGCATGATGAAAGGTGATGCCGTACTTGAGAAAGCGCTCAAGCTGCTGGAGTCATAATGGAAGACTTAGAAACAACGATCATGGAACTGCTGGTCAATGCGGGCGCAGCGCGCAGCGCGGCCCTGACGGCGTTGCAGATGGCGCGCAAGGGTGACTTTGACGAAGCTGAAAAAGCGATGGAAGAGTCGCGCGAATACGTTAAGCACGCGCACACTATCCAGACGCAGCTTATCGGCCTTGATGAAGGCACCGGCAAGCTACCGGTTAACCTGATCACCGTTCACTCGCAGGATCACCTGATGAACGCGATGGTCATCCAGGATCTGGCGGGCGATATGATTGAGCTTTATCGACGGATCCCGCTGATTAACTGATAAAAAGCCCGGTGGCGCTACGCTTACCGGGCCTACAAAAGACAATAAAAAACCCGCCGAAGCGGGTTTTTTATTAGCGACATCAACGATTAATCGTTGTCAGAACCACCCAGACCTGCGTTCAGCAGTTCTGCCAGGCTCGCGGATGCATCTTCTGCAGTAACCTGCGGTGCTGCTGGCAGTTCGCCCGCGGCACGACGACGCATACGATCCTGATGGTACGCATAGCCTGTACCAGCCGGGATCAGACGACCCACGATAACGTTCTCTTTCAGACCGCGCAGTTCATCACGTTTACCCGCAACAGCCGCTTCGGTCAGGACACGCGTGGTTTCCTGGAACGATGCTGCAGAGATGAAGGACTCGGTTGCCAGAGACGCTTTGGTGATACCCAGCAGATCGCGCGCGAAGGTCGCACCGATTTTGCCGTTCGCTTCCAGATCGCGGTTAGCAATCTTAACGCGTGAGTATTCAACCTGCTCGCCTTCCAGGAAGTCGGAGCTGCCTGCGTTTTCGATGGTTGCTTTACGCAGCATCTGACGAA
Organism: Enterobacter sp. KBR-315C3_2022; assembly: GCF_041399425.1. Classification (NCBI taxonomy): domain Bacteria; kingdom Pseudomonadati; phylum Pseudomonadota; class Gammaproteobacteria; order Enterobacterales; family Enterobacteriaceae; genus Enterobacter; species Enterobacter sp. KBR-315C3_2022. Next base: position 11,986 of record NZ_JBGKEB010000036.1, on the reverse strand, counting down.
CGATAACTTCGATGTGCTTATCGTTAATCTTAACGCCTTGGAGACGGTAAACGTCCTGTACTTCGTTGGTGATGTAACGCGTTACCGCGTGTACGCCACGAAGACGCAGAATGTCGTGCGGTGCTTCTGGACCATCGGAAACAACGTCACCACGTTCTACACGTTCACCTTCGAACACGTTGAGCTGACGCCACTTAGGAATCATCTCTTCGTACGGCTCGCTGCCATCAACTGGGGTGATAACCAGACGGCGTTTACCTTTGGTCTCTTTACCGAAGGAAATGATACCGCTGATTTCAGCCAGGATTGCAGGCTCTTTCGGACGACGTGCTTCGAACAGATCCGCAACGCGTGGCAGACCACCGGTGATGTCCTTGGTACCGCCGGATTCCTGAGGAATACGCGCCAGGGTGTCACCAGAGCTGATCTGTACGCCATCTTCCAGCTGTACAATCGCTTTACCCGGCAGGAAGTACTGCGCAGGCATGTCGGTACCCGGGATCAGAACGTCGTTACCCTGAGCATCAACGATTTTCAGTGCAGGACGCAGATCTTTACCACCGGCAGTACGCTCAGCAGAATCCAGAACCACCAGAGAAGACAGACCGGTCAGCTCGTCGGTCTGACGAGTAATGGTCTGGCCGTCGATCATGTCAGTAAAGCGGATGAAACCACTTACTTCGGTGATAACCGGCATGGTGTGTGGATCCCAGTTTGCAACGGTTTCACCGCCGGCAACCTGCTCGCCATCACCTTTCGCCATAACAGCACCGTAAGGCACTTTATAGCTCTCTTTGGTACGACCGAATTCGTCGATCAGCTTCAGCTCGGTGTTACGAGAGGTGACAACCAGCTTGCCTGAAGAGTTAACAACAGACTTCGCGTTGCTGAGCTTGATGCTACCTTTGTTTTTCACCTGGATGCTGGATTCAGCAGCCGCACGAGATGCCGCACCACCGATGTGGAACGTACGCATCGTCAGCTGTGTACCCGGCTCACCGATGGACTGTGCCGCGATAACGCCGATTGCTTCACCTTTGTTGATGATGTGGCCACGCGCCAGGTCACGACCATAGCAGTGTGCACATACACCAAAGTCGGTGTCACAGGATACAACGGAACGCACTTTCACGGAGTCAACAGAGTTCGCTTCCAGCAGGTCACACCAGTGCTCGTGCAGCAGCGTGTTGCGTGGAACCAGAATGTCTGCGGTACCCGGCTTCAGAATGTCTTCCGCGGTTACACGACCCAATACGCGATCGCGCAGCGGCTCTTTAACATCGCCACCTTCGATAACCGGGGTCATCACCAGACCTTCCAGCGTGCCACAGTCGTCTTCGGTCACAACCAGATCCTGCGCAACGTCAACCAGACGACGCGTCAGATAACCGGAGTTCGCTGTTTTCAGTGCGGTATCCGCCAGACCTTTACGCGCACCGTGCGTGGAGATGAAGTACTGGAGTACGTTCAGACCTTCACGGAAGTTCGCGGTGATTGGCGTTTCGATGATGGAGCCATCCGGCTTCGCCATCAGACCACGCATACCTGCCAGCTGACGAATCTGTGCTGCAGAACCACGCGCACCGGAGTCGGCCATCATGTAGATGCTGTTGAAGGAAACCTGCTGCTCTTCAACGCCGTCACGGTTAATCACGGTTTCGGTCTGCAGGTTATCCATCATCGCTTTGGATACACGATCGTTCGCCGCTGCCCAGATATCGATAACTTTGTTATAGCGTTCGCCCGCGGTAACCAGACCAGACTGGAACTGCTCCTGGATCTCAGCAACTTCGGCTTCCGCTTCAGAGATGATCTCGTGTTTCTTCTCTGGGATAACCATGTCGTCGATACCTACGGACGCACCTGAGCGCGCAGCGTAAGCAAAGCCGGTGTACATGGTCTGGTCAGCGAAGATTACGGTCGGCTTCAGGCCCAGAATGCGGTAACAGGTGTTCAGCATTTTGGAGATCGCTTTCTTGCCCAGCGCCTGGTTGACGATGGAGAAAGGCAGACCTTTCGGTACGATCATCCACAGAATCGCACGGCCAACGGTCGTGTCTTTCAGGCTGGTTTTCGCAACGAATTCGCCGTTTTCATCTTTTTCATATTCGGTGATACGCACTTTAACGCGCGCATGCAGAGAGGCCAGGCCAGCGCGGTAGATACGCTCAGCTTCTTTAGGGCCAGTCAGCACCATGCCTTCGCCTTTGGCGTTAACACAGTCACGGGTCATGTAGTACAGACCCAATACAACGTCCTGAGAAGGAACGATGATTGGCTCACCGTTCGCTGGAGACAGGATGTTGTTGGTAGACATCATCAGCGCACGCGCTTCGAGCTGGGCTTCCAGCGTCAGCGGTACGTGAACAGCCATCTGGTCACCATCGAAGTCGGCGTTATACGCCGCACAAACCAGCGGGTGCAGCTGGATAGCTTTACCTTCGATCAGGACTGGCTCAAATGCCTGGATACCCAGACGGTGCAGTGTTGGTGCACGGTTCAGCAGTACCGGGTGTTCGCGGATAACTTCGTCCAGGATATCCCAAACGACAGCTTCTTCACGCTCAACCATTTTCTTCGCGGCTTTGATGGTGGTGGCCAGGCCACGCAGTTCCAGCTTGCCGTAGATGAACGGTTTGAACAGCTCCAGCGCCATTTTCTTCGGCAGACCGCACTGATGCAGACGCAGGTATGGACCTACGGTGATTACAGAACGACCGGAGTAGTCAACACGCTTACCGAGCAGGTTCTGACGGAAACGACCCTGCTTACCTTTGATCATGTCGGCCAAAGATTTCAGAGGACGCTTGTTCGAACCGGTGATCGCACGACCGCGACGACCGTTATCCAGCAGGGCGTCAACCGCTTCCTGCAGCATACGTTTTTCGTTGCGTACGATGATGTCCGGCGCAGCCAGATCCAGCAGACGTTTCAGACGGTTGTTACGGTTGATGACGCGACGGTACAGATCGTTCAGATCCGACGTTGCGAAACGACCGCCGTCCAGCGGAACCAGCGGACGCAGATCTGGCGGCAGAACCGGCAGAACGGTCAGGATCATCCACTCTGGCTTGTTACCAGACTGAACGAATGCTTCCAGCAGCTTGATACGCTTGGTCAGCTTTTTACGCTTGGTTTCGGAGTTGGTTTCGTTCAGCTCTTCACGCAGCTGCTCGCACTCTTGCTCCAGATCCATGCTCTTCAGCAGGGCCTGGATAGCTTCCGCACCCATCTTCGCGTCAAATTCGTCACCGAACTCTTCCAGCGCGTCCAGATACTGTTCTTCGGTCAGAATCTGGTGGCGTTCCAGGTTCGTCATCCCGCCTTCGATAACCACATAAGATTCGAAGTACAGAACACGTTCGATATCGCGCAGCGGCATATCCAGCAGCAGGCCGATACGGGACGGCAGAGATTTCAGGAACCAGATGTGCGCAGTTGGAGACGCCAGTTCGATGTGGCCCATGCGCTCACGACGCACTTTGGTCTGGGTCACTTCAACGCCGCACTTCTCGCAGATCACACCACGGTGTTTCAGGCGCTTGTACTTACCGCACAGGCACTCGTAGTCTTTTACTGGCCCGAAAATACGCGCACAGAAAAGGCCGTCACGCTCAGGCTTGAACGTACGGTAGTTGATGGTTTCCGGCTTCTTAACTTCACCGAAAGACCATGAACGGATCATGTCTGGCGAAGCCAGAGCAATTTTGATCGCATCAAACTCTTCGGTTTTAGTCTGCGCTTTCAGAAACTTTAATAAATCTTTCACGGATTTGCTCCCGTCGGAGTTAGCACAATCTGGTGTCGGGGGTTAACCCGACACCAGTGACCTGTTTGAGCGAGAATTACTCGTCTTCCAGTTCGATGTTGATACCCAGCGAACGAATCTCTTTCAACAGTACGTTGAAGGATTCTGGCATGCCTGGTTCCATCTGATGGTTGCCGTCCACGATGTTTTTATACATCTTAGTACGACCGTTCACGTCATCAGACTTAACGGTAAGCATTTCCTGCAGGGTGTATGCCGCGCCGTATGCTTCCAGCGCCCACACTTCCATCTCCCCGAAGCGCTGACCACCGAACTGTGCCTTACCACCCAGCGGCTGCTGAGTAACCAGGCTGTAAGAACCGGTAGAACGAGCGTGCATCTTGTCGTCGACCAGGTGGTTCAGTTTCAGCATGTACATGTAACCTACGGTTACCGGACGCTCGAACTGTTCACCGGTACGGCCGTCAAACAGCGTAATCTGACCAGACGTTGGCAGACCACCCAGTTGCAGCAGCTCTTTAATTTCAGCTTCTTTTGCACCGTCGAAGACCGGCGTTGCAATTGGCATACCTTTGCGCAGGTTCTCTGCCAGACGCAGCACTTCTTCATCGCTGAAGGTGTTCAGGTCGACTTTCTGACGCACGTCGGTACCCAGATCGTAGGCACGCTGGATGAATTCGCGCAGTTTCGCGACTTCTTCCTGCTGCTTCAGCATGGCGTTAATCTTGTCGCCGATACCTTTCGCAGCCATACCCAGGTGGGTTTCCAGGATCTGACCGATGTTCATACGAGACGGTACGCCCAGCGGGTTCAGTACGATATCTACCGGCGTACCGTTAGCATCGTGCGGCATATCTTCGATCGGGTTGATCTTAGAGATAACACCCTTGTTACCGTGACGACCTGCCATCTTATCACCAGGCTGGATCTGACGTTTAACAGCCAGATACACCTTAACAATCTTCAGCACGCCTGGTGCCAGATCGTCGCCCTGAGTGATTTTACGGCGTTTCGCTTCGAGTTTTTTCTCGAACTCATGTTTCAGTTCGTCATACTGCTCAGCCAGCTGTTCCAGCTGATTTTGTTTCTCTTCGTCGGTCAGGCCCAGTTCCAGCCAGCGATCGCGTGGCAGTTTGTCGAGCTTCTCAGCTTCAACGCCACCGGCAACCAGCACCGCGTAGATACGGCTGAACAGACCCGCTTCGAGGATCTGCAGTTCTTCAGACAGGTCTTTCTTAGCCTGTTTGAGCTGCATCTCTTCGATTTCCAGCGCACGTTTATCTTTCTCAACGCCGTCACGGGTGAAGACCTGAACGTCGATAACCGTACCGGAAACACCGTTTGGTACGCGCAGAGAAGAGTCTTTAACGTCAGACGCTTTCTCACCGAAGATAGCACGCAGCAGTTTCTCTTCTGGCGTCAGCTGGGTTTCACCTTTCGGCGTTACCTTACCAACCAGAATGTCGCCGCCGGTCACTTCTGCACCGATGTAAACGATACCGGACTCATCCAGTTTGGAGAGCGCAGCTTCACCCACGTTAGGGATGTCGGCGGTGATCTCTTCTGGCCCCAGCTTGGTGTCACGGGACACACAGGCCAGTTCCTGAATGTGGATGGTGGTGAAACGATCTTCCTGAACCACACGCTCGGAGACGAGGATGGAGTCTTCGAAGTTGTAACCGTTCCACGGCATGAACGCTACGCGCATGTTCTGACCGAGCGCCAGTTCACCGAGGTCGGTGGACGGACCGTCTGCCAGCACGTCGCCGCGCTCAACTGGCTCACCCAGAGATACGCAAGGCATCTGGTTGATACAGGTGTTCTGGTTAGAACGGGTGTATTTGGTCAGGTTATAGATGTCGATACCTGCTTCGCCCGGGTACATCTCGTCTTCGTTAACTTTGATAACGATACGGGAAGCATCCACGTACTGAACGGTACCGCCACGTTTAGCAACCGCAGTTACACCGGAGTCAACGGCAACAGCACGTTCCATACCGGTACCAACCAGCGGCTTATCAGCGCGCAGAGTTGGAACGGCCTGACGTTGCATGTTCGCACCCATCAATGCACGGTTGGCGTCATCGTGTTCCAGGAACGGGATCAGGGACGCACCGACGGATACCACCTGCTGGGTGGATACGTCCATGTAGTCAACCTGGTCGCGGCTGAACAAGCTGGATTCGCCTTTGCTACGGCAGGTAACCAGGTCTTCTACAAAGTGGCCTTCGTCATCCAGGTTGGAGTTCGCCTGAGCGATAACGTAGTTGCCTTCTTCGATAGCAGACAGGTAGTGAATTTCGTCGGTTACAACACCGTCAGTCACTTTACGGTACGGGGTCTCGAGGAAACCGTATTCGTTAGTCTGTGCGTACACGGACAGGGAGTTGATCAGACCGATGTTTGGACCTTCAGGCGTTTCGATTGGGCATACGCGACCGTAGTGAGTCGGGTGTACGTCTCGAACTTCAAAGCCTGCACGTTCACGGGTCAGACCGCCTGGGCCGAGTGCAGAGATACGACGTTTGTGCGTAATCTCAGACAGCGGGTTGTTCTGGTCCATAAACTGAGACAGCTGGCTGGAACCAAAGAACTCTTTCACTGCTGCAGAAATCGGCTTGGCGTTGATCATATCCTGAGGCATCAGGGTATCCAGATCGCCCAGAGACAGACGCTCTTTCACCGCACGCTCAACACGGACCAGGCCAACACGGAACTGGTTTTCCGCCATTTCACCTACGGAACGGATACGACGGTTGCCGAGGTGGTCGATGTCGTCCACTTCGCCTTTGCCGTTACGGATATCGATGAGCTTCTTCATCACTTCGATGATGTCGTCTTTGCTCAGGATACCGGAACCTTCGATTTCGTCGCGCAGCAGAGAACGGTTGAACTTCATACGACCTACCGCGGACAGATCGTAGCGGTCTTCGGAGAAGAACAGGTTCTCGAACAGGCTTTCAGCCGCTTCGCGAGTTGGTGGCTCACCAGGACGCATCATGCGGTAGATTTCTACCAGCGCGCTCAGACGATCGGTCGTTGGGTCGACGCGTACAGTCTCAGAGATGTATGGACCGTGGTCCAGATCGTTGGTGAACAGCGTTTCGATACGTTTGTGGCCAGACTGGCTCAGCTTAGCCAGCAGATCCAGGCTCAGCTCCATGTTCGCTGGGCAGATCAGCTCGCCAGTTGATTCATCAACGTAATCTTTCGCGGCTACTTTTCCTGCAATATATTCAACCGGTACTTCGATGTGTTTGATATCATCTTTTTCCAGCTGGCGGATGTGGCGCGCGGTGATACGGCGACCTTTTTCCACATACACTTTGCCGTCGGCTTCGATGTCGAACGACGCGGTCTCACCACGCAGACGTTCCGGCACCAGCTCCATCTGCAGCTTGTTGTCGCGGATTTCAAAGATCACTTTCTCAAAGAACAGGTCCAGGATCTGCTCAGTGGTGTATTGCAGTGCACGCAGAATGATGGTTGCAGGCAGCTTACGACGACGGTCGATACGGACAAACAGGTTGTCTTTAGGATCGAACTCGAAGTCCAGCCATGAACCACGGTAAGGAATGATGCGTGCGTTATACAGTACTTTACCGGATGAGTGCGTTTTACCTTTATCGCTGTCGAAGAAGACGCCCGGGCTACGATGCAGCTGGGAAACGATAACACGCTCAGTACCGTTGATTACGAAAGTACCGTTGTCCGTCATGAGTGGAATTTCACCCATGTAGACTTCTTGTTCTTTAATGTCTTTAACGGTGCCTTCCGGCGCTTCGCGCTCGTAGATCACCAGACGCAGTTTTACGCGCAGCGGTGCGGAATAGGTCACGCCACGGATCTGACATTCCTGAACGTCAAACACCGGTTCGCCAAGGCGGTAGCTGACGTACTGCAGCTCGGAGTTACCGCTGTAGCTCTGAATCGGGAACACGGAGCGGAAGGCTGCTTCCAGACCGTACTGCCCTTCAGGATCTTGCTCGATAAACTTCTGGAACGAGTCAAGCTGGATAGAAAGGAGATATGGAATGTCCAGAACTTGTGGACGTTTACCAAAATCCTTACGAATACGTTTTTTCTCGGTATAGGAGTAAACCATAGGGTTCCTCAGCTCGCTGACAAGTCGACCCATCTGTCCGACGAAGGGACAGTTTGTGCAACACCATTTTGTGGACCGGAAAATTGAATACTTTCCGCAATACCTGTTGCTATCACGCTTAAATCATTTCGTCGCGATTTACACAGAGCGAGCACCCTGTCGCAATATATTAAGTCGTCGATAGAAACATGCATTGTCAGGACAACCAGCAGTCAAACAGTGTGAAATGCTGCTGATGCCTTACAGCGCAAAAAGGCTGGTGACTAAAAAGTCACCAGCCATCAGCCTAATTTCTTAGGCTGCAACCAGAAAAGTTGGCTTATTTAACTTCAACTTCAGCGCCAGCTTCTTCCAGAGATTTTTTCAGTGCTTCTGCGTCGTCTTTGCTCACGCCTTCTTTCAGCGCAGCTGGAGCAGATTCTACCAGGTCTTTAGCTTCTTTCAGACCCAGGCCAGTTGCGCCACGTACTGCTTTGATAACAGCAACTTTGTTAGCGCCAGCAGCTTTCAGAATTACGTCGAATTCAGTTTTTTCTTCAGCAGCTTCAGCCGGGCCAGCAGCTACAGCTACAGCAGCAGCAGCGGAAACACCGAATTTTTCTTCCATTGCAGAAACCAGCTCTACAACGTCCATTACGGACATAGCTGCTACTGCTTCAATGATTTGATCTTTAGTGATAGACATTTAAATTGTTCCTGAAAATCAGAATAAGTTTATACGTAAGCAAATGCTTTATAAAGATAACTGCGATTAAGCAGCTTCTTTCGCATCGCGTACAGCAGCCAGAGTGCGAACCAGTTTGCCAGCCGCAGCTTCTTTCATGGTTGCCATCAGGCGTGCAATTGCTTCTTCGTAGGTCGGCAGGGTTGCCAGGCGATCGATTTGCGATGCCGGGATCAACTCACCTTCAAAGGCTGCAGCTTTGACCTCAAATTTTGCATTCGCTTTCGCGAACTCTTTGAACAGACGAGCAGCTGCGCCCGGGTGTTCCATAGAGTATGCAATCAGGGTCGGACCAACAAACGTGTCTTTCAGGCACTCGAACTGAGTACCTTCAACGACGCGACGCAGCAGGGTGTTACGAACAACACGCATGTATACGCCAGCTTCACGACCTGCTTTACGCAGTTCAGTCATTTTGTCTACAGTTACGCCACGGGAATCCGCAACTACTGCAGACAGCGCGCCTTTGGCTACTTCGCTGACTTCAGCAACAATCGCTTGTTTGTCTTGAAGATTTAAAGCCATTAGCTTTGCTCCTGGATGTTTGCCGGAACTCATGTTCCGGAACTCACTTCACTCCTCCAAACGGAGAGAGCGTCTTAATACGGTGAGCAGAAACAAGCCAGAGTATTCAAAAAATAATCTTAGCGTTCTGTCACCGTCTACGCAGGGGATTAAGTTTCTTGCGAAACACCTGCGGTCTTCGACGGAGGCCTGGATAGGCCAGGCTCCAACGAACAAATCTTTTAGCCGCTAACTTTCATTAGCAAACGTGGGGGTAAGATTGTAGACAAAATCACCGCCCACGTAAAGGCATTAGTTTGCAGCAGCGCTCAGGCCAGCCTGGTCAACTGCAACACCTGCACCCATGGTGGTGGAGATGCTAACTTTCTTGATGTACACGCCTTTCGCCTGAGTTGGTTTTGCTTTTTTCAGCGCAACCAGCAGAGATTCCAGGTTTTCTTTCAGTTTGTCAGCGTCAAAGTCCACTTTACCGATGGTGGTGTGGATGATGCCGTTTTTGTCGTTACGATAACGAACCTGACCTGCTTTAGCGTTCTTAACCGCTTCAGCAACGTTAGGCGTTACAGTACCCACTTTCGGGTTTGGCATCAGGCCGCGTGGACCCAGAACCTGGCCCAGCTGGCCAACAACGCGCATTGCATCTGGAGAAGCAATAACAACGTCAAAGTTCATTTCGCCTTTCTTGATCTGATCAGCCAGATCTTCCATACCTACCAGTTCAGCGCCGGCAGCTTTAGCAGCTTCAGCGTTTGCACCCTGAGCAAATACAGCTACGCGAACGGAACGGCCAGTACCGTGTGGCAGTACAGTTGCACCGCGAACGTTCTGATCGGATTTACGAGCGTCGATGCCCAGGTTAACGGCAACGTCAACGCTTTCAACGAACTTAGCAGTTGCCAGTTCTTTCAGCAGAGCGATAGCTTCGTTGATGTCGTACTGTTTGGTCGCATCAACTTTGTCACGGATCACGGACATGCGCTTGGTCAGTTTAGCCATTTCTTAGTCCTCCACTACCAGGCCCATGGAACGTGCAGTACCTTCGATTGAGCGAGTCATCGCTTCAATGTCAGAACCAGTCATGTCGGCAGCTTTGGTCTGCGCGATTTCCTGCAGCTGAGCGCGGGAAATTTTACCCACTTTGTCTTTGTTCGGTTTACCGGAACCAGACTTGATACCAGCCGCTTTCTTCAGCAGAACGGCTGCTGGAGGGGTTTTGGTAACGAAAGTGAAAGAACGGTCAGCGTAAACAGTGATTACGACTGGGATTGGCAGACCTTTTTCCAGGGATTCGGTTTTGGCGTTGAACGCTTTACAGAATTCCATGATGTTCACACCCTGCTGACCCAGAGCTGGACCAACTGGTGGACTTGGGTTCGCCATACCAGCTGCAACCTGCAGCTTGACGTAGGCTTGTACTTTCTTAGCCATTCTAAAATCCTCTGATTGGGTAATAGCGCCTCAAGGAGGCTCCCCGTGAATAAAAATTCGTCTTACGGGCACAGGCCCATAAAAACAAAAGGCGCGAAATTGTATTCCAATCTCGCGCCTTGTGCAACGATTAAATCGTCGCTTTTTTGATCGCTGCTTAGGCTTTTTCGACCTGCGCAAAGTCCAGTTCTACCGGGGTCGCACGACCGAAGATAGAGACAGAAACTTTCAGGCGAGACTTCTCGTAGTCCACTTCTTCGACCACGCCGTTAAAGTCAGCAAACGGACCGTCATTAACACGCACCATTTCACCCGGTTCAAACAGCGTTTTCGGACGCGGCTTATCACCAACCTGCTGCAGGCGGTTCATAATCGCATCCACTTCTTTGTCGCTGATTGGCGCCGGACGGTCAGACGTGCCGCCGATAAAGCCCATCACGCGCGGTACGCTGCGCACCAGGTGCCAGCTCGCGTCGTTCATAACCATTTGAACCAGCACGTAGCCCGGGAAGAATTTACGCTCGCTTTTGCGGCGCTGGCCGCCACGGATCTCGACCACTTCTTCGGTCGGAACCATAACTTCGCCAAACAACTCTTCCATGTTGTGTAATTTGATATGCTCGCGCAGCGACGTTGCTACGCGGCCTTCAAAACCGGAAAACGCCTGAACGACGTACCAGCGCTTTTTAGGGGCTTCAGACATCTCAGAACCTCAGGCCAGTGATAAAGGATACCAGGCGAACCAGAATACCATCCAGTCCCCACAGGATCAGTGACATTACAGCGGTAACCGCCGCTACAATCAGCGTGGTGTGCAATGTTTCCTGGCGAGTCGGCCAAATTACCTTACGGACTTCGGTACGCGCTTCGCGGGCAAAAGCGACAGTCGCTTTACCTTTTGTGGTCAACAGCGCGACACCACCCGCTGCAGCAATCAGAATTACCACTGCAAGCGCACGTAGCGGCAGCATCATGTCACGATAAAGATAGTTGCCCACGATCGCCACGATCAGCAGCACGGCTACGACTACCCATTTCATCGCTTCCAGGCCGCGCCCGCTTCCTTGAGCTTCGGTATTCGCACTCATAAACCAACCTGTCAGAAGTATTCTACAAACATTTTCACCCCGCGATTGCGAGGCAAACCAAATCGAAATGCATATTCGCTTTTCGGATTATACGCTCTCTGCAGAGCCTGTCTCAGCAATGATTATGACAAAAATAATCACTGATGAGCCAGGTTCTGATGTGAAAGCGTGCAAAAAGGGCATCAAATGATGCCCTTTTATTGCGCATTGCGTCAAATGTTATCAGCGATTAGCCGAGAACTTTAGCAACAACGCCCGCGCCAACGGTACGGCCGCCTTCACGGATTGCGAAACGCAGACCGTCGTCCATCGCGATTGGGTGGATCAGCGTCACAACCATCTTGATG
>NZ_JBGKEB010000035.1:0-30110 GCF_041399425.1 Enterobacter sp. KBR-315C3_2022 | reverse complement strand
GAATAATACAGGTGCGCATCTGCATTAATATTATAAATAGATTTTTAGAATCACATCCAATAAACGCCATGAATGCAAATGCGTAAATCAAACGATACATTCAAAGCTTACTTTTAATTTACTAAGTTTTTCAGGTAGTTATTCTAAAGTGAAGAAAGGCAGTTCATGTATATTCACATCATGTAATATTTTCAAAAAAATTTGAAACAAGATCCGATATGTAAATAGGAATTTATTTAGGTTTTTCCCATAAAAAAAGCCTTGCAATAGTTGCAAGGCTTTTTAGGGCGAATTGTCGTTATTCTACGGTGACGGACTTCGCCAGGTTACGCGGCTGGTCAACGTCGGTGCCTTTGATCAGCGCGACGTGGTAAGCCAACAGCTGCAGCGGAACGGTGTAGAAAATAGGGGCAATGACCTCTTCCACGTGCGGCATCTCGATGATGTGCATGTTGTCGCTGCTGGCAAAACCGGCATCTTTATCAGCGAAGACGTACAGAACGCCGCCGCGGGCGCGCACTTCTTCGATGTTAGACTTCAGCTTTTCCAGCAGTTCGTTGTTCGGAGCGACAACGATAACCGGCATATCCGCGTCGATCAGCGCCAGCGGGCCGTGCTTCAGCTCGCCTGCCGCGTAGGCTTCCGCGTGGATGTAGGAGATCTCTTTCAGCTTCAGCGCGCCTTCCAGCGCAATCGGATACTGATCGCCACGGCCCAGGAATAGGGCGTGGTGCTTGTCAGAGAAATCTTCCGCCAGCGCTTCAATGCGTTTGTCCTGAGAGAGCATCTGCTCAATACGGCTCGGCAGCGCCTGCAGGCCGTGAACGATGTCATGCTCAACGGCAGCATCTTCGCCTTTCAGACGCGCCAGCTTCGCCACCAGCATCAGCAGAACGGTCAGCTGGGTGGTGAACGCTTTGGTCGATGCCACGCCGATTTCGGTGCCCGCTTTGGTCATCAGCGCCAGATCGGATTCACGCACCAGCGAGGAGCCCGGCACGTTACAGATGGCCAGAGACCCCAGATAGCCCAGCTCTTTAGAGAGGCGCAGCGCCGCCAGGGTATCCGCCGTTTCGCCAGACTGAGACAAGGTGATCATCAGGCTGTTGCGGCGCACGGCAGATTTGCGGTAGCGGAATTCTGACGCGATTTCCACATCGCACGGCACGCCCGCCAGGGATTCAAACCAGTAGCGAGAGACCATCCCGGAGTTGTAGGAGGTCCCGCAGGCCACGATCTGAATATGCTCAACCTTGCCAAGCAGTTCGTTCGCATGCGCGCCCAGCTCGCTGAGATCCACCTCGCCGTGGCTGATGCGCCCGGTCAGGGTGTTTTTGATGGCGTTCGGCTGCTCGTAAATCTCTTTCTGCATGTAGTGACGGTAAGCGCCTTTGTCGCCTGCGTCGTACTGCAGGTTGGATTCGATCTCCTGACGCTTGACCTGCTCGCCTTTGGTATCGAATACGGTCACGCTGCGGCGCGTCACTTCTGCGATATCACCCTCTTCAAGGAAGATAAAGCGACGGGTCACCGGCAGCAGAGCCAGCTGGTCAGAGGCGATAAAGTTTTCGCCCATGCCCAGACCGATCACCATCGGGCTACCGGAACGCGCGGCCAGCAGGGTAGAAGGGTCGCGGGAATCCATGATCACCGTACCGTACGCACCGCGAAGCTGAGGGATCGCGCGCAGCACCGCTTCACGCAGCGTGCCGCCCTGTGCAAGCTCCCAGTGAACCAGGTGAGCAATCACTTCGGTGTCGGTTTCAGAGACGAAGGTATAGCCACGCGCTTTGAGTTCTTCGCGCAGCGGTTCGTGGTTTTCGATAATACCGTTGTGCACCACCACGATGTGTTCAGACACATGCGGGTGAGCGTTACCTTCAGACGGTTCGCCGTGGGTCGCCCAGCGGGTGTGCGCGATACCTGTGCCGCCGTGCAGCGGATGTTCTTCCGCGGCCTGAGCCAGCATTTGCACTTTACCGAGACGGCGCAGACGGGTCATATGCCCTTCTGCATCGACAACGGCCAGACCGGCCGAGTCATAGCCGCGGTATTCCAGACGGCGTAAACCTTCGAGAAGGATTTCAGCAATATCACGCTGCGCAACTGCGCCAACAATTCCACACATAGTTAGATTTCCTGATTATGGCGTTATGCCATGCGTTGTCGCTGACCTGTATTTGCCCTTTCCGGGCACCCCGAGCCTTGTAGAGAGTGGGGTTATTGTTATGGGTACTGCTTGTGGGAGGAGGATTATATTATCCCCTCACCCCGACCCTCTCCCCAAAGGGGCGAGGGAGAAAAACACCGCACCGAACAATCCCCTCTCCCCTTTGGGGAGAGGGTTAGGGTGAGGGGTAAATCCGTTACTTCTTCTTCACCGGGCGTTGCCAGCCCTGCTTGTGCACCTGCGGCACGCGGCTGAGCACCAGCTCGTTGTCGGCGACGTCACGCGTCACGGTGGTCCCCGCGGCAATCGTTACGCCGTTGCCGACCGTGACGGGCGCCACCAGCTGCGTGTCGGAACCTACAAACACGTCATCGCCGATGATAGTTTTAAACTTGTTGGCACCGTCATAGTTGCAGGTGATGGTCCCTGCGCCAATATTCACGTTATCGCCAATTTCCGCATCGCCCAGATAGGTCAGATGACCAGCCTTTGAGCCTTTACCCAAACGCGCCTTCTTCATTTCAACGAAGTTACCCACGTGAGCGCCTTCCAGCAGCTCCGCCCCCGGACGCAGGCGCGCGAACGGGCCAATGGTGCAGGCCGCTTCAAGGTGAGCGTCTTCCACCACGCTGTACGGACTAATTTCGCAGTCATCACCGATAACGCTGTTTTTAATCACGCAGCCCGTGCCAATTTTGACGCGGTTACCGAGCTGAACGTTGCCTTCAACGATAACGTTAGTATCAATTTCAACGTCGCGCCCGTGGGATAGCGTACCGCGCAGATCGAACCGCGACGGATCGCGCAGCATCACGCCGGCCAGCAGCAGCTTTTCGGCCTGCTCGGACTGGTAAATACGCTCAAGGCGGGAGAGCTGCAGGCGGTTGTTCACGCCTTCCGTTTCGCTGATACGCGCCGGATGAACGGCAGCAATTTCACGGCCTTCCTGATACGCCATCGCGATGATGTCGGTGATGTAGTATTCACCCTGCGCATTGTTATTGTTGAGGTTAGACAGCCAGCGCTTCATGTCTGCGCCGTTGGCAATCAGGATGCCGGTATTGATTTCCCGGATTTGACGCTGTTCTTCGGTGGCATCTTTATGTTCGACAATGCCGGTCACGTCGCCGTTTTCACGCGTGATACGGCCATAGCCGCTCGGATCGTCCAGCACGACGGTCAGCAAGCCGATACCGCCCTGCGGTTTAGCTTCACGCAGGCGCGCCAGCGTTTCAACGGAGATCAGCGGGACGTCGCCGTAGAGCATCAGAATGTCTTCGTCATCGGCGAAGAACGGGGCCGCCTGCTGCATCGCATGGCCGGTACCCAGCTGTTCTGCCTGAAGCACCCAGTTGAGCTTGTCATCACGCAGCGTGGCTTTCAGCAAATCGCCCCCGTGACCGTACACCAGGTTAACCTGACGCGCGCCCAATTCATTTGCTGCATCAATAACATGCTGCACCATTGGCTTTCCTGCCAGCGTGTGAAGCACCTTAGGAAGATCGGAATACATGCGGGTGCCTTTGCCAGCGGCAAGAATGACCACGCTCATCGTATTGTTCAACATACGCGTCCTGACTGTAATTTAAGTGAGAAGTAAAAACGTTTGATGCTCAAAATTCTACATCTTTTTCATCATGAATTAAGGATGAAAAAAAAAGCCAGCCTGGGAACCAGACTGGCTTTTGTGCTTTTCAAGCCGGTGTTACATCGCTTTTTTGGTCAACTCGATAACGCGCAGTTTCGCGATCGCTTTGGCCAGCTCCGCAGACGCCTGAGCGTAATCCACGTCACCATGAGAGCTGCTAATGTGCTCTTCAGCCTTACGCTTCGATTCCAGGGCTCGCGCTTCGTCGAGATCCTGTCCACGGATAGCGGTATCGGCCAGAACGGTCACACTACCAGGCTGCACTTCAAGAATGCCGCCAGACAGATAGATAAACTCTTCATGACCGAACTGTTTAACGATGCGGATCATACCAGGCTTAATGGCGGTGAGCAGCGGTGCGTGCCCTGGGAAGATACCCAGTTCACCTTCACTACCCGTTACCTGGATTTTCTCGACCAGACCAGAGAACATTTGTTGCTCTGCGCTGACGACGTCCAGGTGGTAAGTCATTGCCATATCACCCTCCGATTAAGGCGTTAAAGTTTTTTGGCTTTTTCCACGGCTTCGTCGATGGAACCAACCATGTAGAACGCCTGCTCCGGCAGGTGATCGTATTCGCCTTCCATGATGCCTTTAAAGCCACGGATGGTGTCTTTCAGGGAAACGTATTTACCCGGAGAACCGGTGAATACTTCCGCAACGAAGAACGGCTGGGACAGGAAGCGCTGGATCTTACGCGCGCGTGCTACCACCAGTTTGTCTTCTTCAGACAGTTCATCCATACCCAGGATGGCGATGATGTCTTTCAGTTCCTGGTAACGCTGCAGCAGGGACTGTACGCCACGCGCGGTGTCGTAGTGTTCCTGGCCAACAACCAGTGGATCCAGCTGACGGCTGGTGGAGTCCAGCGGGTCAACGGCCGGGTAGATACCCAGAGACGCGATCTGACGGCTCAGTACCACGGTTGCATCTAAGTGCGCAAAGGTGGTTGCTGGTGATGGGTCAGTCAAGTCATCCGCAGGTACGTATACCGCCTGAACGGAGGTGATAGAACCGGTTTTGGTAGAGGTGATACGTTCCTGAAGAACCCCCATCTCTTCCGCCAGCGTTGGCTGATAACCTACCGCTGAAGGCATACGACCCAGCAGTGCAGATACTTCGGTACCGGCCAGGGTGTAACGGTAGATGTTATCAACGAACAGCAGAACGTCACGACCTTCGTCACGGAACTTCTCAGCCATGGTCAGGCCTGTCAGCGCTACGCGCAGACGGTTTCCTGGTGGCTCGTTCATCTGGCCGTAAACCAGGGATACTTTGTCCAGAACGTTGGAGTCGGTCATTTCGTGGTAGAAGTCGTTACCCTCACGAGTACGTTCACCTACGCCCGCAAACACGGAGTAACCGGAGTGTTCGATCGCGATGTTACGGATCAGCTCCATCATGTTTACGGTTTTACCAACACCCGCACCACCGAACAGACCGACTTTACCGCCCTTCGCGAACGGACACATCAGGTCGATAACTTTGATACCGGTTTCCAGCAGTTCCTGAGAGCTGGAGAGCTCTTCGTAGGAAGGTGCCGCGCGGTGGATAGCCCAACGCTCTTCTTCACCGATGTCGCCTTTCATGTCGATTGGCTGACCCAATACGTTCATGATACGACCCAGCGTTGCTTTACCTACCGGGACTTCGATCGGGTGCTCAAGGTCTTTTACTTCCAGACCACGACGCAGACCGTCGGAAGAGCCCATCGCGATGGTACGCACGATACCGCCGCCGAGCTGCTGCTGAACTTCCAGCACCAGGCTCTCGTTACCATTCTGTACCTCAAGCGCGTCGTACACGCGTGGTACGGCGTCCTGAGGGAACTCGACGTCCACCACGGCGCCGATTACCTGGACAATCTTTCCAGTAGCCATCTTGAATCCTCTACGTAATTCGTAAACCTGGTTAAACCGCGGCGGCCCCCGAGACGATCTCGGTGAGTTCCTGAGTAATGCTGGCCTGACGAGCTTTGTTGTAAACCAACTGCAGCTCTTTAATCAGGCTGCCGCCATTATCGGTCGCGGCTTTCATCGCCACCATTCGTGCGGCCTGCTCGCTGGCCAGGTTTTCTACAACGCCCTGATAAACCTGAGATTCAACGTAACGACGCAGCAGGGTATCCAGCAGCGGTTTCGGATCGGGTTCATACAGGTAATCCCAGGCTTTTTGCTTCAGCTCGTCATCTTCTGATGCCGGTAACGGCAGCATCTGAGTGAGCGTTGGAACCTGAGACATGGTGTTAATGAATTTGTTGCTGACAACGTACAGTCTGTCCAGACGGCCTTCATCATAGGCCTGCAACATCACTTTAACCGGGCCGATCAGTTCGGACAGGGACGGGTTATCACCCATACCGGTCACCTGAGCGACAATGTTGCCACCAACGGAGTTAAAGAAAGAGACGCCCTTAGAGCCAATCAGTGCCAGATCGCACTGAACGCCTTTATCGGACCATGCTTTCATATCCGCCAGCAGTTTTTTGAACAGGTTAATGTTCAAGCCGCCACACAGACCACGGTCGGTCGACACCACCAGGTAGCCCACGCGCTTAACGTCGCGTTCTTCCAGGTAAGGGTGCTTATATTCCAGATTACCGTTTGCAAGGTGACCAATCACTTTGCGCATGGTTTCTGCATAAGGACGGCTGGCCGCCATGCGATCCTGCGATTTACGCATTTTGGAAGCGGCGACCATCTCCATCGCTTTAGTGATCTTTTGCGTGTTTTGGACGCTTGCGATCTTACTACGTATCTCTTTTGCGCCGGCCATGAGCTTCTCCTCAATGCCTGGCGGCTTGTCCTGAGACAAGCCGCCGGACGATTACCAGGACTGGGTTGCTTTGAAGGAATCGAGGATAGCTTTCAGCTTGCCTTCGATTTCATCGTTATAGCCACCGGTCTGGTTGATCTCTTGCATCAGCGGAGCGTGATCACGGTCGACGTAAGCCAGCAGAGCGGCTTCGAAGCTACCGATTTTCGCCAGTTCCACATCTTCGAGGTAACCGCGTTCAGCCGCGAACAGTACCAGACCCTGCTGAGCAACAGACATTGGTGCGTACTGTTTCTGCTTCAGCAGCTCGGTCACTTTCTGACCGTGGCTCAGCTGTTTACGGGTTGCTTCGTCCAGATCGGATGCGAACTGAGAGAACGCAGCCAGTTCACGATACTGTGCCAGCGCGGTACGAATACCACCGGACAGTTTCTTGATGATCTTGGTCTGAGCAGCACCACCTACACGGGATACGGAGATACCCGGGTTAACCGCCGGACGAATACCGGAGTTAAACAGGTTGGTTTCCAGGAAGATCTGACCATCGGTAATGGAGATTACGTTGGTCGGAACGAACGCAGAAACGTCACCCGCCTGGGTTTCAATGATCGGCAGCGCGGTCAGAGAGCCCGTTTTACCCTTCACTTCACCTTTGGTGAAGTTCTCGACGTATTCCGCGTTAACGCGGGAAGCACGCTCCAGCAGACGAGAGTGGAGGTAGAATACGTCGCCAGGGAATGCTTCACGTCCTGGTGGACGACGGAGCAGCAGGGAAACCTGACGGTAAGCAACGGCCTGTTTAGACAGATCATCGTATACGATCAGCGCATCTTCACCGCGGTCACGGAAGTATTCGCCCATTGCGCAACCGGCATATGGTGCCAGGTATTGCAGTGCAGCAGATTCAGAAGCGGTCGCCACAACAACGATGGTGTTAGACAGCGCACCGTGCTCTTCCAGTTTACGAACCACGTTAGAAATGGTGGACGCTTTCTGGCCGATAGCCACGTACACACATTTGATGCCGGAGTCACGCTGGTTGATGATGGCGTCGATTGCCATCGCGGTTTTACCGGTCTGACGGTCACCGATGATCAGTTCACGCTGACCACGACCGATTGGGATCATGGCATCAACGGACTTATAGCCAGTCTGTACTGGCTGATCAACGGACTGACGGTCGATAACGCCCGGTGCGATAACTTCGATTGGGGAGAAGCCATCGTGCTCAACCGGACCTTTACCGTCGATTGGCGCACCCAGGGTGTTCACCACGCGGCCCAGCAGGCCACGGCCAACCGGTACTTCCAGAATACGGCCAGTACACTTAACCTTCATGCCTTCGGCGAGGTCAGCGTATGGACCCATCACAACAGCACCTACGGAGTCGCGCTCCAGGTTCAGTGCGATAGCGTAACGGTTACCCGGCAGGGAAATCATCTCACCCTGCATACAATCGGCCAGGCCGTGGATGCGGATAACACCGTCACTTACAGAAACAATAGTACCTTCATTGTGAGCTTCACTCACAACACTGAACTGAGCAATGCGCTGCTTGATCAGTTCGCTGATTTCGGTGGAATTCAGTTGCATGCTCCAGTCCCCTTAAGACTGCAAGACGTCTGCAAGGCGTTCAAGACGGCCGCGTACGCTGCCATCAATGACCATATCACCCGAGCGGATGATTACGCCTGCCATTACAGACTTATCGATTTTGCAATTCAGCTTAACTTTGCGTGACAGACGTTTTTCCATCGCGGCGGTGATTTTCGCAAGCTGTTCATCACTCAGTTCAGTCGCAGAGGTCACTTCGACTTCTGCGGTAGCTTCACTAAGGGCACGTAAGTGCTCAAACTGCTCAAGAACATCCGGGAGCACACGCAGACGACCATTCTCTGCCATCACCTTAATCAGGTTCTGGCCGTTGGCATCCAGCTGCTCTCCGCACACGGCGATAAACGACGCGGCGAGAGTTTCAGGCGCTAATGCACCAGAAAGCAACTCAGCCATTTGTTCGTTTTTCGTCACCTCAGCGGCAAACGCCAGCATATCTTGCCAGCGATCGACATTTTGGTGTTCGACAGCAAAGTCAAAAGCTGCTTTGGCGTAGGGGCGAGCTACCGTAACAAATTCAGACATCAGCCCCTCCCTCCTTACAGTTCAGCGACAAGTTTATCCACGATGTCGCTGTTAGCAGCTTCATCCACGGAACGTTCGATGATCTTCTCGGCGCCAGCAACAGCCAGAATCGCAACCTGCTTACGCAGTTCTTCACGAGCACGTTTACGCTCGGCTTCAATTTCAGCCTGAGCCTGTGTCACGATCTTAGTACGTTCCTGTTCTGCTTCAGCTTTGGCTTCGTCCAGGATCTGAGAACGGCGTTTGTTAGCCTGTTCAATGATTACCTGAGCTTCAGCTTTCGCTTTTTTCAGCTGGTCTGTCGCGTTGGCCTGTGCAAGGTCCAAATCTTTCTTAGCGCGTTCTGCGGAAGCCAAACCGTCAGCAATTTCTTTCTGACGTTTTTCGATGGCAGCCATTAAAGGCGGCCATACATACTTCATGCAGAACCAGACAAAGAGAATAAACGCGATGGCCTGGCCGAGGATTGTTGCGTTCATGTTCACAGCACAATACCTCTTAAATTTCTGTGGCTTGGGGTTTTAAAACAACTACTACGCGACAGCAAACATCACGTACAGACCCAGACCTACAGCGATCATTGGGATTGCATCCACCAGACCCATAACGATAAAGAACTGAGTACGCAGCAGAGGAATCAGGTCCGGTTGACGCGCTGCGCCTTCCAGGAATTTACCTCCGAGGATGCCGATACCGATCGCAGCACCGATAGCCGCCAGACCCATCATCACAGCGGCAGCCATGTACAGCAGATCCATATTCAGGTTTTCCATGACAGTCTCCAGTTTGTTTCAATTAAAACGTAGTAGTGTTGGTAAAAAATCAGTGCTCTTCAGACGCCATCGACAGATAGACGATCGTCAGAACCATGAAGATAAAGGCTTGCAGCGTAATGATCAGGATGTGGAAAATGGCCCATGGCACATTAAGAATCCACTGTGACCACCACGGCAGAAGACCCGCGATCAGAATGAAAATCAGCTCACCCGCATACATATTGCCGAACAGTCGCAGACCCAGTGAAACAGGTTTGGACAGCAGGCTAACGCCTTCCAGGATCAGGTTGACCGGAATAAACGCCCAGTGGTTGAACGGCTGCAAGGTAAGCTCTTTCACAAAGCCGCTTACGCCTTTCATTTTGATGCTGTAGAAAAGAATCAGGATAAATACGCCCAGCGCCATCGACAGGGTGATGTTCACGTCAGCGGACGGTACCACACGCAGTGCAGGCAGACCGAGAACATGCTCGCCGATCCACGGCAGGAAATCGATAGGCAGAAGGTCCATCAGGTTCATCAGGAAGACCCAGACAAAGACCGTCAGCGCCAGCGGAGCAATCAGCTTGCTCTTGCCGTGATACATGTCTTTGACGCTACCGTGAACGAAGCCGATGATCATTTCGACGAAGGTCTGGAATTTCCCTGGAACACCGCTGGTCGCTCGTTTAGCAACACCGCGGAACATGGCCAGGAACAGAAGACCCAGCACCACCGAGAAGAACATGGAGTCGATGTTGATCGTCCAGAAGGTGGCCGGGGGGTTATGTGGATCCACCAGCGAGAATGTACGCAGGTCCAGCTGAAGGTTATTCAGATGGTGACCTATGTAATCCTGCGGCGTCATATTTTCTGAAGCCATGATGCCTTTTACCCTTTGTTATTGATTACAGCTGGAGCCAGAACGTGTACCACCAGCACCAAAACCCACGTAACTATCAGCGGCATGAATACCACTTTTAAAACCGCCAGCGCCATCACCAGCAAAGCAAAGGTCAGCAACACCTTACACACTTCGCCCAGAGCGAAGGACCAGGCCACGCGGCCTTTGGCGGGTGTATGCACCTGATGACGCCAGGCAAAAATCATAAACAACATGTTTGGCAAAACAACTGCCAATCCCCCGCACACGGCGGAGATGCCCCAGAAGGGGTCTTTGAGGCTAAACAGCAGTCCACTTGCTATCACGGCCAGAAACTGAATGAACAGAAGCTTACGAGCAACGTTTCTACTCAAGAGCGACACAGACATCACGTTTTTACTCCTGCTCCCTTCGAGGTATGCCGCGTGTCGTATAAAACGTCCTTTAAGGCTCAGAGTCAAGCATCAAAAAGCGGACAAATTATACGGTGCGTACCCGTGATTTCAAACATTAAGTAGCGAAAAGGTGAATAAATGTTTAAATATTTTTCCCCATCGCTATTTTTCAACTTTTGTCGAAAGTGCCGCCCGTAGAGCAAAACTGCAAACCACGCGGAAACATTGACAGCAAAGCGTGCACGAGATCACAAATTATACATTTACGATAAGGATGTATTTATCAAAGCCTTAAATCACGCAACTTCATCTTTTTGAAATTAAAGAAAAAATATCGTAACTATTTTCAAAACAGCCCGGTATACAACAAAAACCTTTTATTGACATTCTTAATAAATATTTAACATTAATGCGTCATAACTGTTCATCACATTTAGCAGACTGATATTTTCAATGTTGACTATCAGCAGTGTGCAATAACAGAGACCACGTTAACTATAAGAAAAAGCATAGTGACATTAAGGTTAAATTAGCACCGGGCCATCTTTACGGACAGTGCTGCTTTTTAACACAATGAGAACAGCACAAATTCCACATTTTTTATTAAATTTTTAAAAATTGTTTGGCTTAATTATCACCAAATGACGCTCGCCCTCAAGTTGAGGAACCTTCAATTTTTCAATGGATTCGACCGAATAGCTTTCCGGAAGCTGCTCGATTTCATCGCCTGGAAGCTGTCCTTTCAGGGCATAAAAACGCCCGTTCTGTGCAGGCAAATGCTTACACCAGCTCACCATGTCGTTTAACGAGGCGAATGCACGGCTGATCACCCCGTCAAACGGCGGCTCTGCCGGAAAGTCCTCTACCCTGCTCTGAACCGGCGTAATGTTTTCCAGCTTGAGCTCATGCTGAACCTGACGCAGGAATCGCACCCGCTTGCCGAGGCTGTCCAGCAGCGTGAAGTGGCTCTCTGGACGGACAATTGACAGCGGAACGCCCGGCAGACCGGGGCCCGTGCCGACGTCGATAAAGCGTTCACCGTTCAGATGCGGTGCGACGACAATGCTATCGAGGATGTGGCGAATTAGCATCTCGTTGGGGTCGCGTACGGAGGTCAGGTTGTACGCTTTGTTCCATTTGTTCAGCATGTCGACATACCCCACCAGTTGAGTTTTCTGGTGATCGGTGAGCGAAATACCTGCCTGATCCAGCAGACGAGAGAGTTTATTGAGCACGGTGAATACCTGTTGGAAAACTTAGGTGGCGGGTGGCGCTTAGCTTACCCGCCCTACGGGTTAAGTCGGCCCGGTAAGCGCAGCGCCACCGGGCGATGTTCTGGGCATTACGCGCTGCGGCGCAGCATGCCCTGTTTTTTCAACCACACCAGCAGAATCGAAATCGCGGCAGGCGTAACCCCGGAGATACGCGAAGCCTGGCCGATTGACACAGGTTTATGATCGTTAAGCTTGGCGATCACCTCGTTGGAAAGCCCCGTTACCTGACGGTAGTCCAGCATCTCCGGCAGCAGCGTATTTTCGTTTCGCTGCTGTTTTTCGATCTCATCCTGCTGGCGCGCGATGTAGCCTTCGTATTTCACCTGAATTTCGACCTGCTCAGCGGCTTCAGCGTCTTCAAGGCCGGGCGCAAACGCGGTCAGTTTGACCAGGTTCTCATACGTGACTTCGGGGCGGCGCAGCAGATCTTCACCGCTGGCTTCGCGAGAAAGCGGCGCAGTTAAGTGAGCATTCACTTCAGCCGCCGTTTCTGCCTGCGGATTAACCCATGTGGTTTTCAGACGCTGACGTTCCTGCTCGATACGCTCGAGCTTCTCGTTAAAGCGCGCCCAGCGCTCGTCGTCGACCAGACCCAGCTCGCGGCCCATTTCGGTCAGACGCAGATCCGCATTATCTTCACGCAGCATCAGACGATACTCCGCGCGAGAAGTAAACATACGGTACGGTTCTTTGGTCCCCAGGGTGCAGAGATCGTCAACCAGGACGCCCAGATAAGCCTGGGAACGCGCCGGCGCCCAGCCCTCTTTCTCAGCAGAGAAGCGCGCGGCGTTCAGGCCAGCCAGCAGCCCCTGCGCAGCGGCCTCTTCGTAACCGGTGGTACCGTTAATCTGACCCGCGAAGAACAGACCGTGAATGAATTTGCTCTCGAGCGTCGGTTTCAGGTCACGCGGATCGAAGAAATCGTACTCAATAGCGTAGCCAGGACGAACGATTTTCGCATTCTCCATGCCCTGCATTGAACGCACAATTTGCATCTGCACGTCGAACGGCAGGCTGGTGGAGATCCCGTTCGGGTAAATTTCGTTAGAGGTCAGCCCTTCCGGTTCGAGGAAGATCTGGTGCTGGTTGCGATCGGCAAAGCGCATCACCTTGTCTTCGATCGACGGGCAGTAGCGCGGGCCGATCCCTTCGATCACGCCTGCGTACATTGGGCTGCGATCGAGGTTATTGCGGATCACGTCATGGGTTTTTTCGTTGGTGTGCGTGATGTAGCACGGCACCTGCTGCGGATGCTGCGCCGCGCTGCCCATGAACGAGAAGACCGGCATCGGATTATCGCCGTGCTGCTGTGCCAGCACGCTGAAATCAATCGTGCGAGCGTCGATGCGCGGCGGCGTGCCGGTTTTCAGACGGCTCACGCGCAGCGGCAGTTCACGCAGGCGGCGAGAAAGCGGAATGGACGGCGGATCGCCAGCGCGGCCACCGCTGTAGTTGTCCAGTCCGATATGGATTTTGCCGTCCAGGAATGTCCCGACGGTCAAGACCACGGCCTTGGCGCGGAATTTGAGGCCCATCTGGGTCACGGCGCCGACGACGCGATCGTTCTCAACGATAAGATCCTCAACCGCCTGCTGGAAGATCATCAGGTTCGGCTGATTCTCCAGCGCGGTGCGTACCGCCTGACGGTAAAGCACGCGGTCGGCCTGTGCTCGCGTGGCGCGAACAGCTGGGCCCTTACTCGCGTTTAGTATCCTAAACTGGATGCCAGCACGATCGATCGCTTTCGCCATCAGGCCGCCAAGTGCATCCACTTCTTTTACCAGGTGTCCTTTCCCAATGCCGCCAATCGCCGGATTACAGGACATTTGTCCCAGCGTGTCGATATTGTGTGTCAAAAGCAGGGTCTGTTGACCCATACGCGCCGCGGCCATTGCGGCCTCGGTGCCTGCATGACCCCCGCCAATGATGATGACGTCAAAAGGATCCTGATAAAACATGGTGGTCTGCCTCGCATAACGCGGTATGAAAATGGATTGATGCCCGGGCCGTGGATTCTACTCAACTTTAGTCTTTCGAGAAAGCATTGGGATCCTGGGCTATTAAAAAGAAGATCTTTTTATTTAGAGATCTGTTCTATTGTGATCTCTTATTAGGATCGCGGACCTTTGTGGATAAGTCCGATCTCGCAAATAAGATCATGCGGTTAGAAAGGATCGTTTGCTGTGAGTGATCGGTGATCCTGGTCAGTATAAGCTGGGATCAAAACGGCACTTTATACACAGGCCAAAAACCGCTGCGGAGTTGTACGTTGGATAACTACGGGTTAATACGAGCTTTTAACCAGAGTTATCCACATCTGTTTGCGCGATCTTTAAGCGTGTTTGAGTAAATTTTTCCATTCACCCACCCAGATCTCGGCTGGATCTTCCGGAATGTCATGATCGAGGATGTTGATCTTCAGCGTTTCACCCACCTGTTTTGCTCCACAGGCGGTCACGGCAGCTTCAACTTTCTCTATTGCACCGCAGAAGGTGTCATATTCACGGCTGCCGATCCCGACCGCGCCGAAGCGAACGTTTGACAGGTCTGGCTGCTGTTCCTGCAGTTCGTCATATAAAGGTTGAAGATTGTCAGGCAGATCGCCAGCGCCGTGCGTGGAGGTGATCAGCAGCCAGACCCCATCAGTCGGGAGATCTTCAAGCAGCGGTCCGTGCAGGGTTTCTGTGGAAAATCCCGCGTCTTCCAGCTTCTCAGCCAGATGTTCCGCTACGTATTCCGCACCGCCAAGGGTGCTGCCGCTGATAAGAGTAATGTCCGCCATTGATCGCTCGCTCATAGAAAGAGGGGGCCATTGTACGCTGTGAGCGAGCTGGGATCTACCTGTGGAAAATGTGGGAATGAATTTGCCCGATCAGGGGCGAATGGTGCGCATGATCGGGTTCTGCAGGGAGATCAGCGTCTCGGTGGACTGAATTTCATCAATTGTTTGGATCTTGTTGATAAGTACCTGCTGAAGGGCATCGATGGATCGGCACATGACCTTTATAAAGATGCTGTAGTGTCCGGTGGTGTAGTACGCCTCGGTGACTTCATCCAGCGCGTTGAGTTTTTCCAGCGCGGAGGGATAGTCTTTCGCGCTTTTCAATATGATGCCGATAAAGCAGCACACGTCGTAACCGAGCTGCCTGGGGCTGACGTCAATGCGCGCGCCGGTAATGATCCCCGCCTGCTTCATTTTCTCTACGCGAACGTGAATCGTCCCCGGGCTGACGCCAAACTGCTTCGCCAGTTCCGCGTAGGCAGTGCGCGCATTGGCCATTAATGCCTCCAGGATGCCCCGGTCCAGATTGTCGATCTGATAATTTTCCATAGGTTTTTCTTATGAAGATTGATGATTGTTTCTATTCTAGCGTCAATTTTTAGTGAATCAAAAGTGAGATGGGCTTTTTATTGATGGGTTATTGAATAAGGTGCCCATTCTGTTGCTTAATCAATACCAACAGGACGCAGGAGTATAAATAATGAAAACCGCTTACATCGCAAAACAACGCCAGATCAGTTTCGTAAAATCCCATTTTTCTCGCCAGCTGGAAGAGAAGCTTGGCCTCATTGAAGTGCAGGCTCCGATTCTTAGCCGCGTGGGGGACGGGACGCAGGATAACTTGTCTGGATGCGAAAAAGCGGTACAAGTGAAAGTGAAAACACTGCCCGACGCCCAGTTCGAAGTGGTTCATTCACTCGCGAAGTGGAAGCGTCAAACCCTGGGACAACACGACTTCAGCGCGGGCGAAGGGCTTTACACGCACATGAAAGCCCTTCGCCCCGATGAAGACCGCCTGACGGCCATCCACTCTGTTTACGTCGACCAGTGGGACTGGGAGCGCGTGATGGGGGACGGCGAGCGGCACGTCGGCACGCTGAAATCTACCGTTGAAGCGATCTATGCCGGGATCAAAGCCACCGAAGCGGCGGTCAGCAAAGAGTTTGGTCTGGCACCGTTCCTGCCGGAAACAATCCACTTTGTACACAGCCAGGAGCTGCTGAGCCGCTTCCCGGATCTGGATGCGAAAGGCCGCGAGCGCGCCATCGCTAAAGAGCTGGGGGCCGTGTTCCTGATTGGCATCGGCGGCAAGCTGTCTGACGGTAAGCGTCACGACGTTCGTGCGCCTGATTATGATGACTGGAGCACCGCAGGTGCGGGCGAACTCGCCGGTCTGAACGGCGATATTCTGGTGTGGAACCCGGTGCTGGAAGATGCCTTCGAGCTCTCTTCTATGGGGATCCGCGTGGACGCCGACGCGCTCAAGCGCCAGCTGGCGGTGACCGGAGATGAGGATCGCATGAAGCTGGAGTGGCACCAGGCGCTGCTGCGCGGTGAAATGCCTCAGACTATCGGCGGCGGTATTGGCCAGTCTCGCCTGACGATGCTGTTACTGCAGCTGGACCATATCGGCCAGGTTCAGTGCGGCGTGTGGCCACAGCAGGTTCGCGAAAGCGTCGGTTCTCTTCTTTAATACGTTACCGCCGCCAGCGTCTCAGCAGGCGGCTACGCAGCCCGGTGTCAAAGCGCCAGATATGATCGAAGATGCGCATGATGCCGGGTTTACCATGTGCAGACATCGCCACGGCGTGGAAGCGGTGCTGATGCACCCGCTGCAGCTCCTTCACTTTATTCACCACATCATCCGGCAGCCGCTGGGCAATAAAATCAGAAATGACCACCGCGTCAGCGTCATACCACTCTCCGCCCTGCATGCGCTCGATGATGCTGCGAAAACAGCTGGCCAGATCGGTGCCGCCGCGAAAGCGCTGGCTCAAAAAACGGATCGCCTGTTCAAGGCCCTGCTGGTTTGTCAGCTCGTAGGCCACGATGTCGCTCGAAAACAGCATAATAAAGCAGCGTCGCCGATCCGCGAGCGCGACGCGCATCAGCGCAAGGCAGAACGCCTTCGCGCACTGCTCGTTGAAGCCGCCCATCGAACCGGACGTGTCCACGCAGACGATAAAGGGCCCGCGCGGCTGCTCGTCAAAATCCTGATGAACGACCGGGCGCTGGCTAATCTTCTCGCGCCAGGCCTCGCCGTGCAGCCGGTAGGTCAGCAGCTGCTTTTCCACCAGCCGACGATAAAACTCATATTCCAGTTCGGTCATGCCCAGCGTGCTCAGCTCGGTAGGCAGCAGGCGCAGTATGTCGTCACTTTGCTGTAAGCCATCCACCTGCTCCGGCACGGTGGCCGGTTCGCGCACCAGCGTGCGGAACGTTTCCATCGGCGCGTCTTTCTTCGGGACGGATTTAGCCTCCCGCGAGCGGCCCAGCTGTTCGGCGAGCTTCATCAGCTCCGGCTGCTGGGCGAGGAAGTCGCCGTACCTGACGATTAGCTGGTAATCACCGCGCCGAAGCTGTCCGGCGCTCATATCCCACAGGCGGCCAGCGGCGTTTTCATTTTCCACCAGCACTTCTTCGAGCTGCCCGCTCAGGGTCATGCGCTCCTGAACTTCGCTCAGCAGCTGCTCGCGCTCCTCGTCCAGCAGCTGCTGGTTAAGCGTGGTTGCCTGAACCACCAGGCTCAGCCGCCAGCGCTGCAGAAACAGCGTGTGCAGCGCTGGCGTAAAGGTGGCGTTCTCCACCACCAGCGTTCTCGCCTGGCTTGCAAAAGGGGAATGGACGCTGTCGAGCAGGGAGAGCGTTTGCGGAAGCTGCACGATAAACTGCGGCGTGGAGAGCCGCTGGCACTGCTGATAGCCGGCAACCTCTTCCGTTAGCTCCGGGGGCACCTCCGTCTCTTTGAACCGCTGGCGCAGGCTATCGCGCCAGCGCGGGAGATCGTCGGTCATCGCCTTTTTGAGCTTCGGGAATTTTTCGAAGAAGGCCGCCAGTTGCGGCGACGCCAGCAGCGTAATGACCACCTCCTCGATCATCCCCTCCTCGCTGACCGCCAGCATCACGTTGAGCGTGTCCAGCGTTAGCATTGACGCGCCTGTTTGATCTGCGCGCTAACGTCCTGCAGGCTGGCTTCGATCCGGCCTAGCCAGTCGCTATGAATAAAGAGGCATTTTTGCTGCTCGCTGAAGCGCGTGTGCTGCTGGTGCCATTCGGTATCCAGCGCGTCGAGCTGCTGTTTGATCTCTTCCGGCACGCTGTCGGCGGCGGTTCCCGGCAGCGCGAGACGCGATCCCTGCAGGCTGACGTCGCGGATCACCAGATGCTGGCTGCTGTCCACTTCCAGCGTGAGCGGCTGCGCAAAGCCGATCCCATTGAGCTTGCCGCGGATCTCGCCGCCTTTATCCAGCCACAGGGACAGCGCGTCGCGCTCAACCGTAATGTGCACCACATGCATGTCGTGGAGCTTTAGCGGCTGCTGGAGCAGCAGCGTCAGGGTCGCGTCGGTGAGTTCTGCGGGGAGTTCATAGTGGGCTTTACGCGCGAACATACCGCCAAGGCGGCTTACCTTCAGCGCGGTTTTATCGCTTTGCTGCTGCTGAAGCTGGATGCGGCGCTGGGTAATTGCGCCCAGCTGGTTGAGCATCGACTGCTGGCCCCACGCGTGTCCGGTCATCAATACCTCAAGCTGCTGCTGCATCAGGTTCATGCCTTCCGCGTCGTGCCACAGGCAGTCTTTCAGGAGGATCAGATCGATAGGGCCGACGGCATCGCGGCCGCTGAACAGCGCGCTGGCCTGCAGCAGGCGAATCGCTTTCTTCCAGCGGCGGTCCGAGACGTACGGCGCGGAAGGCAGAAGGTCGAGCTGCTGGCGCAGCATGAAGATCAGCTCAAACACGGCGTCGGGTAGCGTGATTTTGCCAATGTCCTGCTGCCACTGCTCATACTCCTCGTCCGAAACCTGAAGGGATGCGGAGACCGGATTTTCGTTTTCATCCTGCTGGCTCACCAGCATCGAGCGGAAGTTTGATTTGTCCTGCACCTTGTCCAGCCACAGGCGGATCAGCATGCGGTCGTACAGCGCTTCCAGACTGCTGTCGGCTTCGGGCAGCTCGTTGGAGGCCGCCACCAGCAGGCGCATCGGGATTTTTGCTTCGGTGGCGCCGTTACGGAACCGACGTTCGTTTATTGCCGTCAGCAGGGTGTTCAGAATGGCCGGGCCGGCTTTCCAGATCTCATCGAGAAACACAATCTCTGCTTCCGGGAGATACCCTTCCGTCAGGCGCTGGTAGCGCCCCTCATCTTTCAACGCCTGAATGGACAGCGGGCCGAAGACCTCTTCCGGCGTCGAGAAGCGGGTCATCAGATATTCGAAGGCGCGGGCGTTCTGGAAGGCAAATTTCAACCGGCGGGCGATCAGGCTTTTCGCGATGCCGGGCGGCCCCAGTAAAAACACGCTCTCGCCGCTCAGCGCGGCCAGCAGGCAAAGGCGAATAGCGTGGCTACGCTCGTAAAGGCCTTTTTCCAGCGCGCTGCTGAGGCGGGAAATTCTTTCTGCTAATAAGTGTGAGTGAGCCATAATAGTTTTGCGTCCTTTCGCCGTGGAGCGGCTAATTGATGCGAGTATAGACGTTTCGCTCAGGGCTGGTAATAGACTGAAGTGCGGCGCAATTTTGTTTGCGCTACATTAACGCGGTTGCATTTAGGGGTACGATTTTGCCATTAATCGTGCATACTGTGCGCTTTTTGTGGGCCAAGGGACTAGGCACACATTTGTTATACAAACGAAAAGACTAGTCTATGAGCACTGATAATAAGCAATCATTACCCGCAATAACGCTTGCGGCGATCGGGGTTGTGTACGGTGATATCGGCACCAGCCCGCTTTATACGCTTCGTGAATGTCTGTCCGGTCAGTTTGGTTTTGGCGTTGAGCGGGATGCCGTGTTTGGCTTCCTGTCACTTATCTTTTGGCTGCTGATCCTGGTGGTTTCCGTTAAATATCTCTCTTTCGTTATGCGCGCAGATAATGCGGGCGAAGGCGGTATTTTGACGTTAATGTCCCTCGCCGGGCGCAACACCACGCCGAGAATGACGTCGGTGCTGGTGATTATTGGCCTGATTGGCGGCAGCTTTTTCTATGGCGAAGTGGTCATCACGCCGGCGATTTCGGTCATGTCGGCGATAGAGGGGCTCGAGATCGTCGCGCCGCAGCTTGATTCGTGGGTTGTTCCGCTCGCCATCATCGTTTTAACGCTGCTTTTCGCGATTCAAAAACACGGTACCGGGCTGGTGGGCAAGCTGTTTGCGCCGATTATGCTGGCCTGGTTCCTGGTTCTTGCCGCTCTCGGCTTGCGCAGCATTATTTCGAATCCCGACGTACTGCATGCGCTGAACCCGATGTGGGCCGTTCATTTCTTCCTTGAATATAAAGTGGTCTCCTTCGTGGCGCTGGGCGCCGTGGTGCTTTCCATCACCGGCGTGGAAGCGCTGTATGCGGATATGGGGCACTTTGGCAAACTGCCGATTCGCGTCGCGTGGTTCACCGTGGTGCTGCCGTCGCTGGTGCTGAACTACTTCGGCCAGGGCGCGCTGCTGCTTGAACATCCGGAAGCCATTAAGAACCCGTTCTTCCTGCTGGCACCCGACTGGGCGCTGATCCCCATGCTTGTTCTCGCGACCCTGGCGACGGTTATCGCCTCTCAGGCGGTTATTTCCGGCGTCTTCTCCCTGACCCGTCAGGCGGTGCGTCTGGGCTACCTGTCTCCGATGCGCATTATCCATACCTCGGAGATGGAGTCTGGCCAGATCTACATTCCTTTCATTAACTGGCTGCTCTATTTCGCCGTGGTGATCGTGATTGTGAGCTTTGAACACTCGAGTAACCTGGCGGCCGCATACGGTATCGCCGTGACCGGTACGATGGTGCTGACGTCAATTCTCTCCACTACCGTGGCGTACCGTAACTGGCACTGGAACAAGTTCCTCGTGGCGCTGATTCTGGTGGGCTTCCTGTGTATCGACGTGCCGCTGTTCTCGGCCAACCTCGATAAGATTGTCTCCGGCGGCTGGCTGCCGCTGACGCTTGGCCTGGTGATGTTTATCGTAATGACCACCTGGAAAAGCGAACGTTTCCGCCTGCTGCGCCGCATGCATGAGCACGGTAACTCCCTGGAGGCGATGATTGCGTCGCTGGAGAAATCTCCGCCGGTCCGCGTACCGGGTACGGCGGTGTATATGTCCCGCGCGCTGAACGTGATCCCGTTTGCGCTGATGCATAACCTCAAGCACAACAAGGTGCTGCACGAGCGCGTGATCCTGCTGACGCTGCGTACCGAAGATGCGCCTTACGTTCACAACGTGCGCCGCGTGCAGATTGAGCAGCTATCGCCGACCTTCTGGCGCGTGGTGGCGAGCTACGGCTGGCGCGAAACGCCAAACGTGGAGGAGGTGTTCCACCGCTGCGGTCTGGAAGGCTTGAGCTGCCGCATGATGGAGACCTCGTTCTTTATGTCGCACGAGTCGCTGATTATCGGCAAACGCCCTTGGTATCTGCGCCTGCGCGGCAAGCTGTACCTTATCCTTCAGCGCAACGCCCTGCGCGCGCCTGACCAGTTTGAGATCCCGCCTAACCGCGTGATTGAGCTGGGAACGCAGGTCGAGATTTAAGTCCTTGTGCGGCCTGATGCCCTCACCCCGACCCTCTCCCACAGGGCTGAGGGCGCAAACATAAAAAACGGTAACCTGACGGTTACCGTTTTGCATTTACCTCCTCTCTATTTCACTTAGCGAAACGTTTCGACGTCGATCACAATTCTGTTACGTCATGATGGTTTTCTGACCATGCCTCAGATTACACTCAACACAGCGAAACGTTTCGCTAGTGGAGCATAAAATGAAGAAAGGCACGGTTCTCAACTCTGAAATTTCATCGGTTATTTCCCGCCTTGGGCATACCGATACGCTGGTGGTTTGCGATGCAGGCCTGCCGGTTCCGCGCAGCACAACCCGTATTGATATGGCGTTAACGCAGGGCGTGCCCTCGTTTATGCAGGTACTGGACGTGGTGACCGCGGAGATGCAGGTTGAGACGGCTATTCTCGCGGCGGAAATCAAACAACATAATCCGCAGCTCCACGAAACGTTGCTCGGTCATATCGAGCAGCTGCAACAACACCAGGGAAACACCATTGAAATTCGTTACACCACGCACGAAGACTTTAAAAAACAAACCGCAGACAGTCAGGCGGTGATTCGCAGCGGGGAGTGCTCCCCGTATGCGAACGTCATTCTCTGTGCTGGCGTCACCTTCTGAGGCCATCATGGACGCATTACTGCAGCTTAAAGGGATCGATAAGTCGTTCCCGGGCGTAAAAGCCCTCTCCGGCGCGGCGCTGAACGTTTACGCCGGGCGCGTCATGGCGCTGGTGGGCGAAAACGGCGCCGGTAAATCCACCATGATGAAAGTGCTGACCGGCATCTACCAGCGCGATGCGGGTTCGCTGCTGTGGCTGGGTAAAGAGACCACCTTCAACGGTCCCAAATCCTCGCAGGAAGCGGGCATCGGCATCATTCACCAGGAGCTGAACCTCATCCTGCAGCTCACGATTGCTGAGAACATCTTCCTGGGCCGCGAATTTGTTAACCGGTTCGGCAAAATCGACTGGAAAACGATGTACGCCGAGGCGGACAAGCTGCTGGCGAAGCTGAACCTGCGCTTTAAGAGCGACCGCCTGGTGGGCGATCTCTCCATTGGCGATCAGCAGATGGTTGAAATCGCGAAGGTGCTGAGCTTTGAGTCGAAGGTCATCATTATGGATGAGCCGACCGACGCCCTGACCGATACCGAAACCGAATCCCTGTTCCGCGTTATCCGCGAGCTCAAATCGCAGGGGCGCGGGATTGTCTATATCTCTCACCGCATGAAAGAGATCTTCGAGATTTGCGACGACGTGACCGTCTTTCGCGACGGCCAGTTTATCGCCGAGCGCGAAGTGGCGACGCTCACCGAAGATTCGCTGATTGAAATGATGGTGGGACGCAAGCTCGAAGATCAGTATCCGCACCTGGACAAACAGCCTGGCGAGATCCGCCTGAAGGTGGATAACCTGTGCGGGCCGGGCGTGAACGACGTCTCCTTTACCCTGCGCCAGGGCGAGATCCTGGGCGTGGCGGGCCTGATGGGCGCGGGTCGTACCGAGCTAATGAAGGTGCTCTACGGCGCGCTGCCGCGCACCAGCGGGTACGTGACGCTCGACGGCCGCGAGGTAGTGACGCGCTCGCCGCAGGATGGCCTGGCGAACGGCATCGTCTATATCTCCGAGGATCGCAAGCGCGACGGGCTGGTGCTCGGCATGTCCGTGAAAGAGAACATGTCGCTTACGGCGCTGCGCTATTTCAGCCGCAGCGGCGGTGGCCTGAAGCACAAAGACGAGCAGCAAGCGGTCAGCGATTTTATCCGCCTCTTTAACGTCAAAACCCCTTCAATGGAGCAGGCGATTGGCCTGCTGTCCGGCGGCAACCAGCAGAAAGTTGCGATTGCGCGCGGGCTGATGACGCGCCCGAAGGTGCTGATCCTCGACGAGCCAACGCGCGGCGTGGACGTGGGCGCGAAGAAAGAAATCTACCAGCTCATTAACCAGTTTAAGGCCGACGGCCTGAGCATCATTCTGGTCTCTTCCGAGATGCCAGAAGTATTAGGCATGAGCGATCGTATTATCGTTATGCATGAAGGGCATCTCGGCGGTGAATTTACTCGCGAGCAGGCCACCCAGGAAGTTCTGATGGCTGCCGCTGTGGGCAAGCTTAATCGCGTGAATCAGGAGTAAGAAGATGACTACCCAGGCTGTTGCTGGTCGCCGTTATTTCACCAAGGCATGGCTGATGGAACAAAAATCGCTGATTGCCCTACTTGTGCTGATCGCGATTGTATCGACCATGAGCCCGAACTTTTTTACCGTAAATAACCTGTTCAACATCCTCCAGCAGACCTCGGTGAACGCCATTATGGCGGTCGGGATGACGCTGGTGATTTTGACCTCGGGTATCGATCTGTCCGTCGGCTCCCTGCTGGCGCTCACCGGTGCAATCGCCGCGTCGATTGTCGGGATTGAAGTCAACGCGCTGGTGGCGGTTGCCGCCGCGCTGGCCGCCGGCGCGGCAATCGGTGCCGTAACCGGCGTGATTGTCGCAAAAGGCCGCGTGCAGGCGTTTATCGCGACGCTGGTGATGATGCTGCTCCTGCGCGGCGTGACGATGGTTTACACCAACGGCAGCCCGGTGAATACCGGCTTTACCGATAACGCCGATCTGTTCGGCTGGTTTGGGATTGGCCGTCCTCTGGGCATCCCGACGCCGGTGTGGATCATGGGCATCGTTTTCCTGGCGGCGTGGTACATGCTGCACCACACCCGTCTGGGTCGCTATATCTACGCGCTGGGCGGTAACGAAGCGGCAACGCGCCTCTCCGGCATCAGCGTGAACAAAGTCAAAATTATCGTCTATTCCCTGTGCGGCCTGCTGGCCTCGCTGGCGGGCATCATCGAAGTGGCGCGTCTCTCCTCCGCGCAGCCAACGGCGGGTACGGGCTATGAGCTGGATGCGATTGCGGCGGTTGTGCTGGGTGGGACAAGCCTGGCGGGCGGTAAAGGTCGTATTGTTGGGACGTTGATCGGCGCATTGATCCTCGGTTTCCTGAATAATGGTTTGAATTTATTAGGTGTTTCCTCCTATTACCAGATGATCGTTAAAGCGGTGGTGATTTTGCTGGCGGTACTGGTAGACAACAAAAAACAGTAACTGACGACACTACAGGACATCTTAGATATGAACATGAAAAAACTGGCTACCCTGGTTTCTGCTGTCGCGCTGAGCGCAACCGTAAGCGCTAACGCCATGGCGAAAGATACTATCGCGCTGGTTGTCTCTACGCTGAATAACCCGTTCTTCGTCTCCCTGAAGGACGGCGCGCAGAAAGAAGCTGACAAGCTGGGCTACAACCTGGTGGTGCTGGATTCACAGAACAACCCGGCCAAAGAGCTGGCGAACGTTCAGGACCTGACCGTTCGCGGCACTAAAATCCTGCTGATCAACCCAACCGATTCCGACGCCGTGGGTAACGCCGTGAAGATGGCAAACCAGGCGAAAATCCCGGTAATCACCCTGGACCGTCAGGCGTCTAAAGGTGAAGTCGTTAGCCACATCGCGTCTGATAACGTGCTGGGCGGTAAAATTGCCGGTGATTACATCGCTAAGAAAGCCGGTGAAGGCGCGAAAGTGATCGAACTGCAGGGCATTGCCGGTACGTCCGCCGCCCGTGAACGCGGTGAAGGCTTCCAGCAGGCGGTTGCTGCGCACAAATTTAACGTGCTGGCGAGCCAGCCCGCTGACTTCGACCGTACTAAAGGTCTGAACGTGATGCAGAACCTGCTCACCGCGCATCCTGACGTGCAGGCCGTGTTCGCTCAGAACGATGAAATGGCGCTGGGCGCGCTGCGTGCGCTGCAGACCGCAGGTAAATCTGATGTGATGGTTGTCGGATTTGACGGCACGCCGGATGGTGAAAAAGCGGTAAATGATGGCAAACTGGCTGCGACCATCGCTCAGCTGCCTGAGCAGATCGGCGCCACCGGCGTTGAGACTGCCGACAAAGTGCTGAAGGGCGAAAAAGTTCAGGCGAAATACCCTGTTGACCTGAAGCTGGTCATCAAGCAGTAACAGGCGATTCAGGCAGTCGCTGGCTGCCTGAGGGACATCCAATAAAAGAAAAGTGTGGCATACGCCACCGGGTAAAACCGGTGGCGCTCTCAGATGGACACCCCCAATCATGAAAACCGCAGGCAAGCTTGTCGTCCTTGGCAGTATCAATGCCGATCACATTCTTAACCTTGAGTCTTTCCCGACGCCGGGCGAAACCGTCACCGGCAATCAGTACCAGGTGGCGTTTGGTGGCAAAGGCGCTAATCAGGCGGTCGCCGCCGGACGCAGCGGCGCGGATATCGCGTTTATCGCCTGTACGGGGGATGACGATACCGGCGAGCGCGTGCGTAAGCAGCTGGCCAGCGACAATATTGATATTTCGCCCGTCAGCGTGGTGGAGGGTGAATCGACCGGCGTGGCGCTGATTTTCGTCAACGCCGAAGGTGAGAATGTGATCGGTATTCATGCGGGCGCTAACGCGGCGTTAACGACTGAACGCGTCGACGCGCAGCGCGAAATTATTGCCGGTGCAAAAGCGCTGCTGATGCAGCTGGAATCGCCGGTAGAAAGCGTACTGGCCGCGGCTAGCATTGCGCATGAAAATCATACCACCGTCGTACTTAACCCCGCCCCTGCACGTGTATTATCAGATGAATTGCTGGCGCTGGTGGACATCATCACCCCGAACGAAACCGAAGCGGAAAAGCTCACCGGTATTCGCGTTGAAAGCGATGACGACGCCGAACGTGCCGCACGCGCGCTGCACGATAAAGGCATCGGTACGGTGATCATCACCCTTGGCAGCCGCGGCGTATGGGCCAGCGTCAACGGTGAAGGCCGCCGCGTGCCGGGCTTTAAAGTGAAGGCGATCGATACCATCGCGGCGGGAGATACGTTCAACGGCGCGCTGGTGACGGCGCTGCTGGAAGGCGAAGATCTGGACACTGCGATCCGCTTTGCCCACGCCGCCGCCGCGATTGCGGTAACGCGCAAAGGCGCTCAGCCTTCCGTACCGTGGCGTAAAGAGATTGATGAATTTTTAAATCAGCAGGGGTAACGCTTGGCCACAATGAAAGATGTCGCCCGCATGGCGGGCGTTTCTACGTCGACGGTCTCCCACGTCATCAATAACGATCGTTTCGTCAGCGAAGCGATTCGTGAGAAAGTCGAAGCCGCAGTCAAATCCCTAAACTATGCGCCGTCGGCGCTGGCGCGCAGCCTGAAGCTCAACCAGACGCGCACCATCGGCATGCTGATCACCGCCAGTACCAATCCGTTCTATTCAGAGCTGGTGCGCGGCGTAGAGCGCAGCTGTTTCGAGCGCGGCTATAGCCTGGTGCTGTGCAATACCGAAGGCGACGAGCAGCGCATGAACCGCAATCTCGAAACGCTGATGCAAAAACGCGTCGACGGCCTACTGCTGCTGTGTACCGAAACGCACCAGCCCTCTAAAGAGATTATCCAGCGCTACCCTTCAATTCCTACGGTGATGATGGACTGGGCGCCGTTCGACGGC
Organism: Enterobacter sp. KBR-315C3_2022; assembly: GCF_041399425.1. Classification (NCBI taxonomy): domain Bacteria; kingdom Pseudomonadati; phylum Pseudomonadota; class Gammaproteobacteria; order Enterobacterales; family Enterobacteriaceae; genus Enterobacter; species Enterobacter sp. KBR-315C3_2022. The sequence continues at coordinate 3,015 of NZ_JBGKEB010000035.1, read as the reverse complement.
ACCAGCGACCTGATTCAGGATAACTCCCTGCTGGGCGGCGATATGGCAACCCAGCATTTGATCGACAAAGGCCATACCCGCATCGCCTGTATTACCGGCCCGCTGGATAAAACGCCCGCGCGCCTGCGCCTGGAGGGATATCTTCGCGCCATGGCGCGCGCCGGGCTTGCCATTCCCGATGGGTATCGCATCAACGCGGATTTTGAATTTAACGGCGGTTTTGAGGCGATGCAGAAGCTATTAGCCCAGGAACAACGCCCGCAGGCGGTGTTTATTGGTAACGATGCGATGGCTTTTGGTGCCTATCAGGCGCTGTACCAGGCGGGATTACGCGTTCCGGACGATATGGCGATTATTGGCTACGATGACATTGAGCTGGCGCGCTACATGACGCCGCCGCTCACGACCATTCATCAGCCGAAGGATGAACTGGGAGAGCTGGCCATCGACGTGTTGATCCACCGTATGGCCGAGCCCTCGCTGCACCAGCAGCGTCTGCAGCTTACTCCTGTTCTGATGGAACGGGGTTCTGTTTAGCCTTCGCCTTATGGCGCTCTTTGATCAGGTTTCTGCCGTCTTTCGGCTTTAAGAGCATGAAGACAAATGCCGAGACAACGGTCAGTGCGCCCATCGAAATAAAAGTGTAGTGGAACTGCTCGACGGTATTTGCGCTGTCGAAACCTTCATAAAAGCGCAGCACTGCAGCGCTTACGGCAACCCCCAGGCTTATCGACAGCTGCTGCGTGACGGCCAGCACGCTGTTGCCGCTGCTGGCGTTATCATCGGTCAGGTCCGCCAGGGTGATGGTATTCATCGCCGTGAACTGCGTCGACATGGCCATGCCCAGCACAAACAGCGGCAGGATCAGCATCCAGATCGGCAGCGCGGCGGATTGCAGCGAAAATTGCGCGATCATCAAACCGATAAACACGGTCACGCCAACCAGCGTTTTACGATAGCCAAACCAGCGCAGCACCTGCGTAACGGTTGATTTCGCCAGAATCGAACCCATCGCGGTGGGTGCCATCATGCATCCCGCAATGAGCGCCGGATAGCCAAAACCGACCTGCAGCATCAGCGGCATCAGGAAGGGAACGCACCCTGTGCCCAGGCGTGAGGCTATGTTCCCGGCCACGCCAACCGAGAAGGTGCGGGTATTAAAGAGTGACAAAGAGATAAGCGGCGTCGGGTGACGACGGGCGTGACGTATATAAAGAAGGAACAGCAGAATGCCGCTGAGAATGATCGCTAACGCTATCCACGTTGCGACGATCTTCTCACCAAACAGCTCCATCCCGCTGGAGAACAGCACCAGGCTTAGGCCAAACAGGAAAAAGCCGCCCATGTCGAAGCTGCGTCTTGGCGTGGTGAAGTTCGGCATGTATTTTCGCGCATACAGTAATCCCGCTACGCCAATTGGGATGTTTATCAGGAATATCCAGTGCCAGGTTGCCCAGGTGACGAATACCCCGCCGAGCACCGGGCCCAGTATTGGCCCCACCAGTCCGGGCATGGTCACGAAGTTAAGAACTGGCAGCAGTTCGCTGCGCGGATAGGCTCTCAGCAAAGCCAGCCTCGCTACCGGCATCATCATCGCGCCGCCAATGCCCTGCAATATGCGGAAAACAACCAGCTCGGTAAGGGACGTTGACAGCGCGCAGGCCAGTGAACCAAGCGTGAACAGCGTGACCGCCAGCATAAAGACTTTACGGGTACCGAAGCGGTCGGCCAGCCAGCCGCTTACCGGGATCAGCATCGCGACCGTCAGCGTGTAGCTGATGATGGCTGACTGCATCGCCAGCGGGGAGCGGCCAAGGCTTTGGGCTATCGCGGGCAGGGCGGTGTTGAGAATGGTGGCATCCAGTGCCTGCATAAAGAACGCCATGGCTGCAATCCACGGCAATCCGGCCATGCTGCGCGCTTTTTTCTCTGTCATTTATTTACCTGCTGGTGGTTTGGTGCGGCCAGTAAGGCCTGACATGCGCTCAGGGCTCGCTGGCCGTCGCTGTCCTGGATGGCATCGACAATGGCCTGATGCAGATCCAGCTTCACCACTTCATTGTGCGTAATGGAGGTGAAGTAGGTGTGGTAGACCGAATGGAACAACGACGCAAAAGAGGTCAGGAACGGATTTGTGCTCATCATGTAAATATGTTCATGCCAGGCCATATCCACTTCTATCCAGCGTTCGCGGTTGAACTGTTTTTTTAGGCACACCATCTCTTCCATTAGGGTATTGAGCTGGGCTTTTTGCTCTGCAGTGCCGAGCGTAGCGGCAAGCAGGCACGCCTGCGGCTCGAGGCTGCTGCGCATTACGAGGAAGTGATCGACAACCTGATGGAAGTTATCCTCGGTCATCCACCATGAGAGCAGCTCCTGATCGAGGAAGTTCCAGTTGCTCTGAGGCATGACGCGTGTGCCAATACGCGGACGCGGCAGCACCATTCCTTTTGCCGTTAAGGTTTTCACCGCTTCGCGAACGGCTGTGCGGCTTACTCCAAACCGATCGCCCAGCTCCATCTCACCCGGCAGGATGCTTCCTGGGAGATATTTACCCGCTAAGATCAGCTGAGCCAGCTTCCCTGCCAGTACATAAGACAGGTTTTTTTGTGCGGCCAACTGTTGTGCGCTTAAGGGCATCTTTCTTCTTCCTTAATTATTCATGCGAATAAGTATGCCATCTGAAGCATGTTTGTGGTTGTAGAGACATCAAATAGAACAATTTGTAGCTTGATTTCACGGCTGCTGGTGAAAAAAAATACGGTTGGGCATTTTTTTTGAATTTCCTCTTGTCACGTCAGAATAACTCCCTATAATGCGCCTCCACTGACACGGAACAACGGTTTACAGGCCGCCGGGTTAGCGGAGAAAAGCAAATTAAATGCTTGACTCTGAAGCGGGAAGGCGTAATATGCACACCCCGCGTCGCTGAGAAAACGAAGCGGCACTGCTCTTTAACAATTTATCAGACAATCTGTGTGGGCACTCAAAGTGACATGGATTCTTAACGTCCTC